>JBAXCM010000318.1:0-5659 GCA_037141475.1 Verrucomicrobiota bacterium
GTCACTGCCCAGCGCGACCGCCGCCGCGAAATGCTCAAACGCTATGCCCAACGCGACGAGGACCCCGAGGCGATCAGCGCGGCAACCGTGCCTATCATGTTCCAAGCTCCTGCCAGCCTCGCGCCACCACCGGCACCCGCCAAGGTGGAACTGGCTGGCTGGCCGTTTGACGCCGCCGAGGCCGGCCGCCGTCAAGCCGCTACCGGTGCCGTCGAGCGCCAGCTCGATTTGGGTGGAGGCATCAAGCTGGATATGCGCCACATCCCCAAGGGTGAGTTTCTTATGGGGGATCCTAACGAAAGCCCCGGGCTGGCACGCACCTCTATCAACGAGGGCTTTTGGATCGGTCGCTGCGAGATATCTAACGAGCAATACGCATGCTTCGATCCAAACCACGATAGCCGCATCGAACGGGGTGATTTCCTCCAATTCGGCGAAACCGAGCGGGGCTATCCGGCCAACACCCCCAAGCAGCCAGTTGTGCGGGTTTCTTGGAATGCCGCAACTGCCTTCTGCAACTGGCTTTCCACCAGGACTGGTCTAACATGTTCGCTGCCCAGCGAGGCTCAGTGGGAATACGCGTGCCGGGCAGGCACCGCCACACCGTTATGGTATGGGGTTCCAGCAACCGACTTCGCGAAATTCGCCAATCTAGCGGATCATTCATTGCACGTGATGCCTACTTTTGGTTGGGGATTGCCTTCCGGTGCGGTTCCGCCGTGGCGTCCGGCCGTTGATTCGGTCAATGACGGGTTTCGGATTGCTGCGCCGGTTGGCACGTATGCGCCTAACGCATGGGGCTTGTGCGACATGTCCGGCAACGTGTGGGAATGGACGAACGGGGATTTCTCGCCGGGACGCAAGGCCGTGCGCGGCGGTTCCTGGTCGGAACGCCCGGCGCGGGCGGGCTCAGCAAGCCGCCTTGGATACCGGCTGTGGCAGCCGGTCTATCACGTAGGATTTCGCATCATCTGCAAAGAATCACCATGAAAACAAAAATTATGATATCCATTGCCCTGGTGTGTGGGGCAGCGCTTGCCCGCGCCGAGGGCCATCGATTCGCTTGTGCGGATTACAGTCAGGGGAAAGTATGCATTGTAGCCGCCGACGGCAAGATTGAGTGGGAATACCCGGCGAGCAACTGTAACGATTTATGGGTGCTGCCCAGCGGTAATCTCCTTTTTACGACCGGGCACGGGGTGAAGGAAGTCACCCGCGAGAAGAAGGTTGTTTTCGATTACGAATCCAAGAGTGAGATATATGCCTGCCAGCGTCTCGCCAATGGCAATACATTCATTGGTGAGTGCAGCGCCGGGCGACTGCTGGATGTCGATCCAACTGGCAAGATCGTCAAGGAAATCAAGTTGCTGCCCGAGGGCAAGGACGGCGGCCACGCCTACATGCGCAATGCCCGGCGTCTCGCCAATGGCGGTTACCTCGTCACTCACAATGGCGAGGGTGTCGTGCGTGAATACAATGGGGAGGGAAAGGTTGTGCTTGAAATTCCTGCCGCAGGTGGGCCGCACAGCGCGGCGCGTCTTGCCAATGGCAATACTCTCATCGCTTGTGGCGATCAGCCCGGCGGCAACCGGGTTTTTGAGGCGGATGCCGCTGGCAAAACCGTCTGGCAGATCAAGGACGCCGAACTGCCAGGCATCCAGTTGTATTTCATGGCTGGCCTGCAACGCCTGCCTAACGGCAATACCGTCGTCTCCAATTGGCTCGGCCACGGCAATTTCGGCAAAGCCCCGCATCTCATCGAGGTGACCCCTGACAAAAAAGTTGTTTGGACGTATGCTAACCATGAGGCGTTCAAGACGATTTCCAGCGTTCAATTGTTGGACGTGAAAGGGGATGTGACGAAAAACGAAATTGCCCACTGAGATGGATGCCTGGACCCGATGCCCCGTGCAAGCGGCATTCCTTGGCTTGCTGCTCGCTGGCTCTAACCTGATCGGGGCCATCATTCCCGTCACCGATGCCAACTTGCATGACGGCCTTTCGCCCTACGATTGGGTGTGCAAGGACGATTCCGTAAGTTCGTCAGTGAATGGCGCGTCTCCAACCCTCCAACTCAAAGGCACCCATCAAGTGGCCTTGCAGGTGGCCACCTATAATTTTACGAGCAAGGCGGCCGGGCGCTTGCCAATTATCGCTTGGTCGGTCAATGATGGAGCGGTGAAATCCCACCAGGTGGCAGCGGGCGAGACGAGTGTTATGTGGTCGGCAAGCGTCGCCGATGCGCGGAGCGAAGTATACCAGCTTTACCCATGAGAAACATTGCCTATATCATGCTCACCAGCGCGCTGGCCGCGCCGCTCTGCGCTGCGCAGACGGCGGCCGCGATCATTCATGCCGCAGATGACGGCCTGGCCTTCACTCCGCCGATGGGCTGGTATCCATGGAACACATTTGGCCAGGAACCACAGAACGAAAAGCTCATCCGCGAGACGGTTGATGCCTTGGTTGCCAGTGGGATGAAGGATGCCGGGTATGCGTATGTTGGCCCCGATGAAGGGATTTGTTTCACACGCGGCACTGACGGCAAACTCACTAGCAACCTCAAGCGTTACCCTAGCGGCTTGCGCGGCCTCGGCGACTCGATTCACCGCAAGGGGCTCAAATATGCGCTCTACACGGATGCCGGAGTGCGCACCTGCAGCGGCGATATGCCGGGCACCAAGGATCATGAATATGTGGATATGCAAGCCTTCGCTGAGTGGCGCGCCGATTATGTGAAAATCGATTGGTGCAATACCCAGGGCCAGGATATCGTCAAAACTTACAAAGAACTCCACGACGCCCAGCACGCTGCGGCCCGGCCCATCGTCCACAGCCTGTGCTCTTGGGGTGACGGCGAACCGTGGAAATGGGCCGCTTCCCTCGGCCATCTGTGGCGGACCGCCTCTGATATCTGCGGCCCCGGCAGCGCCGACTGGGCACTGGCCATGAAACTCACCTCCATCAATGAGAAACTCTATCCTTGGGCTGGCCCCGGCCATTGGAATGACCCGGATATGCTTATCGTCGGCATGCCCGGCCTGAGCGACGCCCAGAACCGCACGTTTTTCAGCCTGTGGTGCATGATGGCCGCTCCATTGATGGCTGGCAACGATCTGCGCGGCATGACTCCGGCAACGATCCAGATTCTAACCAACCAGGAGGCTATCGCCGTGAACCAGGATCCGCTGGGCATCCAAGGACATATCATTAGAAGCGTCGGCAACGTCGATGTGTGGGCCGCCAAACCGCTGTTTGACGGTAGCCGGGCTCTGCTTCTCTTCAACCATGGGTCCGCCGCAGAAATGGTGGAAATCAAACCCGGGGAGCTTGATCTGAAGCTCCAACCGGAAGTCACCGTCCGCGATCTCTGGCACCACGCAAATATGCCGAGCTCCGCCACCACAAACGGAATCTTTTCCTTCAAAATCAATCCTAACGACGTTGGCTTTTTCAGAATTTCAAACACCCCGAATTTTCCGCTGCCACCCATCATCGTTGCCGATACCTACCAGATTGCGTTGCGGACGGAAGGCGCGGCAGCACAGTCTCTAACAGGTGTGCTGAGCTTGGTAAACAAAGGCAGTGCTGAGTTGCCGCTGTGGAAAATTCGTCCAGACCTTCCACCTTGGCTGAGCGTGAGCGTGACCCAGGCTGGCAAGTCCCAGACGATTACAACTACGGTGACCACTGCAGGCCTGAAAATGGGCTCCTATCATGCCGTCGTGCGTCTCGACAACACGGAGCCTGTTTCGGGTCGGCCAATGTCAGCTGTTTACTATGACATTGATTTGGAGGTTGCGGCAGATGTGGCTGGCGAAAACGCAGGAGTTTCTCCTTGATGGAGTTGCCCAACGTGGAGCACCAGTTCCTGAGTGGTTCGGCAGCTGAGTTTTTGCATGAGGCGGGCTTTGTAGGTGCCTATGGTCTTGTGACTCACGCCTAGATTGAAGCCAATGTCTTTGTTGCTCAGCCCTTCACCTATCATTTCATAAACCTGCAGCTCTCGGTCGCTCAGTTGATCCATCGTTGAATTGGCAGGTCGATTGTGCATCTCGCCTTCCAGAAGACGAGTGTTCATGGTTTCACTCAAAGCAATCTGCCCTGCCAATACTTTTCGCATGGCCGCCAGCACACATGTAATCGGACTCGCCTTCATCATGTAGCCACGGGCACCAGCTTTCAGCAGGCGTTTTGCGTACACCTGTTCGTCACAAACCGAGAACACCAGCACGGGCCACTGTTCCCCTCGTGCTTGGAGTTGTTCCAAAAGTGACCAGCCATTGCCGTCCTCCAGGTTCAAATCGAGCACGATGAGATCAGGCCGGGTCGTCAGTACAATCTCCAAAGCCTTGTGCCAACTGCCCTCCTGCCCGCATACTACCATGTCGGCTGTCGAGGCAATGGCCTGGCATAAGCCATGACGGACCAGCGGATGGTCATCGACGATCAATACGCGTTTTCGTGTGCTCATAAGTGTTTTATCTTGCTAGATTTCATGATCAATTCCAGCACGGTTTGGCCGTTGCAGTCGCTGCGCAGCTCCAGAACGGCGCTAAGCAAGTTGGCACGCAAGTGCATGAGGTGCATGCCCAGGCCGTCGTGGCGAAGAGCCGGATTAGCCAGGGGGATTCCGTTGTTGCTAACAGACAGAACGAAGTTGTCGGCCTCATGCACCAAGTCGATCCAGATATTTTTGGCCTTGGCGTGTTTGATGGCATTGGCGAGTGCCTCTCGGACGATTCTATAGATAGGGTTGATTTGTTCAATTGTCAGGCAAATAGCATCTTCGGAGATATTGATTTCCGTTTCGGTGTGATACGTTTGATCGGTGCGTCTGGCGAGTGTTTCGAGGGCTTCGGAGAGCGTTTGTACTTCCAATTCGTGGAGCGTGAGGGAGTGCGAGTAGCTGCGTGCATCGACCGCTAGCCGGGCCGTGTACTCGCGAATCCGGCTGAGCACCCGGCAGCATGACGGATCGCAGTGCTGGTGGCACGACGTTGCCGATTCCGCCAAGTGAGACAGGCCGATTAGATCCTGGCAAATGCTGTCGTGAATGTCTTGGCCGATGCGTTTGGCTTCGCCTTCCACGGCAGAGAGGGCTTGGCGGAGTTCCTCATCGCGGCTGGCAACCACAGCGGCTAGGCGCGAGTTGGCGTCGCGTAATTTTGCCTCGGTTTCCTTCATGCGGGTGATGTCATGGGCCACTCCCACATAGCCGACGATCTGGCCATCGGTGAGCCTCACCGGAGTGATGCTAGACGTGTGCCAGAGCACGCAGCCATCGGCATGGATCACCCTGTATTCACAGTCGCTCTCCGACGCTCCCGAGTTTACGATTCGATCCAGAAACGCATAGCAGGTTGGGATGTCGTCAGGATGCACAAAACGGCTGAACTTCTTCCCCACGACGTCCTCCGTCGCATGCCCTAACACGCGTTTCCAATTTTCCGATACTTGGGATAGAACGCCATCTGATTGGATGGTATAGATGATTGCCCCGATGTGGTTGAGCAACAGTTCGTTTTGCTCTTTGGCCTTGAGGGCCCTAAAATTGAGATGCACGGACAGGGGTGTAGCAGGCAGCTGAAAATGAGCAAGAAAGGAATGATCACATTGAGCTATTTTATGATTGACGCGAGAAGCCCGCAAATCATTC
>JBAXCM010000319.1:0-5645 GCA_037141475.1 Verrucomicrobiota bacterium
TGCGGCCGGTGCGGCCGGTGCGGCCGGTGCGGCGGTGGACGTTAGAGAGCAGCTGAAGAGCCAGGTGGCAGCGGCTATGGCTGCGTGGAGGAGATCAGAAGGAGTTTTCATGGATGACGGAGCATTTCGATTTATCAGGGGCGATATCGCCGTTGCCGTTGCGCTGGCCGGGATCGGCAAACAGGGTGAAGACCTTGCGGACCTCTGCGAGAACTAGCGGCGCGGAGTTGGCGGCAGTGGTGGGGGCGATGGCTTGGCCGACGACCCACACACGGAAGTTGCGTGAGCGAACCGTGGATGCTTCGTAGATGCGGGCGAACACTTCCTCGGCGGCGGCATCACTCCACTGGACGCGTGTGTTGTTAGGTATGTGAATGCCGGGGCGGTACACGTTGGGGTTGCCGAAGATCGGTTTGGCATCCGGATCCTTGACCAGAGCAAGTTGCGAGGGACTGGCAAATGGTCGCGAGCGGATAATGGCGTCGGCGATGTGATCTGCTTCAGATAAACTGCCAGTGGACGGGGCGAATAGAGTGGTTAGAGTGGGCGGAGGAGCCATCAGAGGGGCTGCCTGATGGATGAGGGTGTCCGGAACTGTTGCCAGGGATGGGTCCTGTCCCAGAGCGCCGGCGGCCAGCACCCGCAGGACATCCCTGGTGGCGGTGTTTAGATTCACGTGGCCGCAGATTTCGACCAGATCGCCCTGCCGCAAGGAGGGCTCCGGCGAGCGCGAGCGGCCGGCATGGAACAAATCCAGCAGGTGAATGGCGCGCTTGCCGGGTTGATCAAATGCCGGGTGTTCCGGGCGGCCGATGCGCAGCGAATTGCCGCCGCCGTGGTCGGTGCTGGGAGGGCTGGCAGCGAGCACGTCGGGCCAGGCGCAGCGGCTTGCGGGCATGAGTCCTTTGCGGATGGAAGCGGTGTCCTGTGGATTGTCGCAGGTAGGCAGCCACAAGACTGGGTCAAAGATGTGGCCGAGTTCGGTGGCGCTAAAGAATCTTCCGGCATTTGAGATGCGTTGGGGGGCTTGGCAGGCGATGGGAGATTGGGCCCAGAGGTAGCGAGCATCGGTGGGGGGAATTGCGTCGTCCTCAGACAATGGCCAGGATCCGACGGCAGAATCGTGGCCGCCGTCTGGCCATTCCGATGGCAGCACCCTGCCGTAGGTTTTAAGTTTGCGGGGTGAGTCGGCATCGTAGATCGTGCTACGGCGGATGTTGCGGCGGTTAGGGCTGGAGTTTTCCGGATTGGCATTTTCGGCGAGAGGAGTCCTGCGAAGGTAGTAGGAAATGCGAGGGTCGCCGAGGTTGTCAATTTCGGACCCGAAGGCCCCGAAGCTGAGGGCGGCGACGGTGGCTTTGGAGGCGTAGCGTGGGGTGGAGATATTGAACTCGAGGCCCAATTTTTGGCGAATGATGGCGGTGGCGCGATCCACTTCCTGGCCGTTCCACAGCAGGGAGATGCCGGCGGCGCCTTCCGGCTCGGTCAGGCTGAAATGGTTGGCCACCGTGATGCTGGTAGGGCCGACGTCCAAGGCGTAGGCAACGTCGGCCGCCTCAAAGGTTTTGTACTCATTGGCACCCAAGGTCGCGTTGATTTCCGGCGACCAGAATTTGCCAGCGATCTTTGTGAGGTGGAGGCTGGTTTTTGTGGGATCGTCGAGCAGGGCGGGGTCGTCGAAGCGTTTGGAACTGGTGCCAGCGCCGATACCATCCATGGGCAGGGCCACTTCGTAGCTGAGGCGCAAGGAGCCGCTGACATTGAGGTTCGAGATGTTCCATAGTTCAGCAAACAATTTGAGGCGCCAATTGAGGATGCGGCGTCCGTTGAGTTGTTGTTCGCCGGCGTAGTGGACTTGCAGGATCACCTCGCTGATGAGCGGAAAGGCATCGATGCCGCGGTGGCTGTCGGCGACGAGTGTGGATTGGCAGTCGGCGTCGGCGTAGTCGATGGCGTTGGCGGCGAGGGTTTGGAGGTAATCATCGGGGAATCCACCTTTGCGGGTTTCAAATTCGGGCAGGGCCAGTTTGATGAAAGCTGCCATTGGGCCGACGCCGTCCGGGCCATTGGCCAGCAGGGAGTTAAGGTTGAGTTTGGGGGAAGCTGCGGCAGAGGCGGCGATTCCGGGGACGTAGGGGACGCACGGCTGCTCCAGGTAGGGGAGAGTGGTGACTGCCAAATTCTCCTCGACGGCGCAGGCCGCCGGATCGGTGAGATGGCCGTGTGGGTCGCGGGTTAGAGGAGGATGGAAGTTGGCGGCGGCGAGCAGTGAGTTTGGGGAAATCAAAGCCTTCCGGTTGGAGATGAGGGACTGGGCGAGTTTGCCGGATTTAGCGGTGGTGGTGGCTGGATCGATGGCGTGAAGGGCAATGGGGCCGAGCGCGGGATGGTCCGGGTTGGGATCGAGGGCAGGAGCGGGGAACGGCCAGCCTGGAGTGAGTGTCGTGGCATTGGGGCCATCGGCGTTGCCAATCAACAGAGGGTCGAGTTTTCCCTGCAAGTCCTCAACCCAGAAGGCGTAGCGAGCGACGAGTTGGTGGCGTTCATTGAGTATGGGAACCCAAGCGAGACAGAGCGGCTCAAGGTAGGGCAGGGGATTGAGATCTAGATGGTCCTCAGACGCCGCTGGCAGGACTCCTGTGGCGTCCGGCGCGCTGAGCCACGTCGTGTCCGCCGGTTGGCGCGTGGCGCTGAAGAGCGGGAGGTAACTGAAGGCGAAAGTCTGGTTCGGTGCGCTCCTGCCCTGCGCGAGGAATAGGTGGGGTGCCGGTTGGCGGCCGGTCGGCTTGGATGATTTGCAGATGGACTCTAACACAAGAAACGTATCGTTGGAGGTGGCGTGTTTGAGGCTGGCTTCGATGTGTTGGAGGCCGGCGGTGGCGGCCAATTCGGCGCGCTCGTAGTCGAGGTGCGAGCGAGCGGAGCGGCGTTCGATGCCGATGTTGAGGAGCAGGCCAACGGCGAGGATGAGCAAGGCCGAGATAACAAAGAGCACTGCCGGCAGGATGAAGGCTGGTTTCAGTTTGGACTGGGACATGGCATCAGGAGGGGCTAAAGCCTGGTTTCAGTTAGGGCCGGATGACCGTAGCGGATGATGGCCGTGTACACTTCGAGGTGGCGGTTACTGAGAGCCATTGACGGCATTCCCAACAATCTGCGGGCTGCGCCGTCGCCGTTCCACGCTGTGGTATGGGTGAGTTTTGCAGTGAGTTCGCGGCGAGCGATGACGAGGCGAATGGCGAGGGCGGCGGGAGCTTGTGTCATGACGGGTTGCCAGGCTTGCCATTGGCCTGCTGGGTTGCAAATTTGCGGGCGGGCCTCGAATGAGATGATGCCAAAGGCGAGGGTGTCGTCGCGCTTGGCGCAGGTGAAGAGAGAGGGGGCATTTTCGAGGCGGAGGGCTTGGAATGTCTCGCTGCTAGGGCGGAAGCCGCGCATCAAGCAGCGCACGGTCTTGCCTGAGATGAGCTGATCTTTGAGGTAGTAATGAATGGCGCAAAGGTCACCAAGGTGCTCAGCTCGCGCTTGTGCGTCCGGGGCCTGAAGACTGAAGATGCCGAGGCGATCGGCGGGCCATGGGGCGTGGTTCTGTTCGAAGAGGCTATCCGGGTGGAACAATGCGCTTTGCAAATCGGCGGAGAGCTGAGTGATCACAGCGCGAGCATCCCGATCAGCGGCAACGCTTTCGTCGAGGCGCGCAGATTCGACGCGGGTTCGACTAAGCATCGAAAGCGCGAGGATGAGCACCAGTAGTCCTACGCTCATCGCCAGCAACACCTCGATGAGAGTGAAGGCGCGTCGCAAGTGGCCGGTGGTGTTCATTGGATGGATGTGTAAAATCCCAGGTGCCGACGTTTGGCCATCGGGGCAGCCGGCGGGTACTCAAGGGTGATGCGCAGGCGGAGCATGGCCGGCATGTTGGGTCGGGCTGGAGCGGGTTCGGTATGTAACGAGGCGAGATAGCGGATCGACTCGTCGGCAAGTCGATGGGTGCCGGCGAGGTAGGCCGCAGGGGCAACGCAGCCGAGGAGACGGCCATCGCGGCTAAAGGCGAGGGCAAGGATGGTGTCGGGAGCGGGGAACGGGACACCCCAGGGGAGGGCAGGCAGGAAGCGAGCCTTGCCTAACTGCGCAGCCTCGATTTCATCCATGCAGGCGGGCAGGATCGACATGCAGCGGGTTTCGGCTTGTGCCTCGGCGTAGCTTTGGCTGGCACGGGCCAGCACAGCGAACACCAGCGGCAGCACTACCGCCAGCACGCCCATGGCCATGAGCACTTCGATGAGCGAGGAACCCGCAAGCGGCCCTCGCTGAGGACGGCATGGTTTGATCAAGAATTGGGAGATGGCTGCCACTGGTTTCGCTCCTTCTGTTTGGGGTCATTTGTCAAACTGATAGGGCCGGGCCGTGATGCGGCCGATCTGCAAGTGGCTTTCCGCGATGCCACCGGAGCGGCCCCATGTGTTAGGAGTGGGTTGACCATTGCGGTAGGCACCTTCGGCAATGCGAAGCGCCAGTGGATCCGCTCCGGAGGGCCACAGCAGGGATCCGCGTGGCGAGAAGGCGAGGAGATAAATGCGCGCAGAGGTGGCTTGGTTGGCCTCGAGGTAACGGATCGTGATGGCCGGTTCGTCAAGCGGATTGCGCAGGCCGCTGACGCTGCCCGGCAAGATGACCACGCCCACGGGCAGGGATTGCCAGTGGCTGACCGGGATGCCATCCAGAGCGGCGGGCTCGGTTGGCCATTTCTGGATTTTGAATAACCCGAGGCGGCATCGATTGTCGTTGGACGAATGTTCGCCCGGTTCGGCCACAGCCAGAACGACGACACAGTGCGACGTGATGGCGGTGGTCCGCGCCTGTTCTAATAGGCCGACGACGGTCGTGGTGGCGACCTGCCGGGCCTGTCCTTCGGTGCCGCCCAGAGCGTGGATGCCGACGGTGAGAAGCAGTGCGATCACGGCCATGACAGCCGCCATTTCGACGAGGGAAAAGCCAGCGGCCGATGGGCCGGAGCGGAATGAGGGGTGAGATCTCACAAAGCGCGGGGAAAAAAGTGCCGCCATGAACGGGCGGCACCTATCACGCTAAGGGAATCACAAATTGTGAGCGCCTGACAAGCGCTAAATCACCTTTAGCCAGATATAAGCTACTGCAAGCCACCGCTGTGGCTGCCGACGCCAGTGCTGAGGAAGCGGTAGTACACTTCGAGCATCAGGGTGCAAAGGCAGGTACGATACACCTTGTCGCCTTGATAGCTGGGGGCTGCGGCACGGATCTTGCCACCGCCGCCCGGGGCCTTCCACGAGCCATCGGCTTCCTGATTGTTGAGAACTTGGTCGCGGAAGATGCCATTGTAGAATTTCCAAGCATCGCCCCCACGTTGCATCATCGCCTGGCTTTCGTAATAGTGGCCGTAGAGGTCGCTGCAGACGCCGTTGTAGTCGAACTTCGTGTGATCCTCGATGTACTTGATCGCATGATTGACTTCCATGCCGTTGCCCTTGTCCCACATTTGCAGGCAGAGGGCACCCACACCGGTGAGCGTGAAGTAATCCGCCACGCCCGAGTTGGGGCCGGAGTAGCCATAGCCGCCGTTGACGTTCTGGCAGGACGCGAGGTACTTCCAAGCGCGGGTGAGGCAG
>JBAXCM010000320.1:0-5611 GCA_037141475.1 Verrucomicrobiota bacterium
GTTCAGCAGCGGCTTGTTCAGCAGCGGCTTGTTCGGCGGCGGCTTGTTCGGCGGCTTGTTGGGCGGCTAGGCGGTCTTGGTTATATCTGAGGGCGGCGGCTTGTTCGGCGGCGAGGCGTTCGGCTTCTTTTTGAGCATTGAGTGCCTGGAGGCGTTCGACGGCTTCTTTGGCGTCGGAGACTTTGGAGGAGACGGGTTCTTTGGTGGGTTTACGGGAGAGGCGTTCTGCGGCCTCCATGGCAGGCAGGAGGCTGACTGAGGCGGAAGAGGCAACGGCGGCTTGGTGGGTGGCGGCCTCGAGTTGGGCCTGCGTTTTGGCCAAAGCTTGGGCGGTGGTGGCTTCCTGTTTGCGCAATTCACCGATGACGCGGGTGGAATTGGTTAGGGTCTCGCGGAGGCGGTCGACTTCGGATTGGAGGGCGAGTGAGTTATCGGGGCGGGCCTCGAGGATGGCGAGGGCTTCGCGGGTTTTGGACAGTTCGTTTTCGAGGACGAATGTGCGGTCGCGCTGGCCTTTGTTAGCTTCAGCGGTGCTGGAATTGAGAATATTGAGGGCTTCGCGGGCCTTTTTGAGTTCGGCTTCGAGGGCCTGGATGCGTTTGAGGTCGGCTTCAAGGCGGTGCTGGGCGTCGGCGAGATCCTTGGTGGCTTTGTCGAGGGCTTGTTTGGAGACGCTCTTGGCCTGAAGGGTTTCGAGTTCGTGTTTGAGGGATTTTTGAGTGGCCTCGGACTTGGCCAAGGCATGTTCGAGCTTTTTGGCTCGCTCGCGGGCCGGGAGGTCGTCCGGGGTGCTGGGTTTGCTGCTAGAGACTACCGGGGCATGGAATTTGCGGCGCAGCCACCAGCCGAACCAACCAAAGAGCAAAGCGGTGATGCCAAGGAATGGGAGAAATTTGGTGACAAGCCAGAGGTTGCCTGGGAGGATTTCTGCGATCATGATGAGGTGGTGGGATGGGAGTTGCTGCGGATGAGGGGATGGGACGGATTATCTTGGGGAAGGGCCCAGACCACCGTTAGGCCCTTTGAACGGACCGAGATTTTTGTTGGGCGCGACTGACGGCTTGGTCTTGGCTTTGGCGGCAGCATCGGCGGCGGCCTTTTGCTCAGCTTGTTGTTTAATTTCCTCGGGCGTGAGGTTTTTCCACGAACGCAGCTTGGCAAGGGCGTGGGTAATTTCGTTCTCAGGCACCTTGCTGGCCTTGAGTGCAGCCGCAATTTCGGCGTCGGTGGCCGTAGCCGGGAACGAGCTCCATTTGCCATCACAGGTGGTCACGGCGATGGCACGATCTTCCTTGGGCGTGGCGGTCAGGTCTGGAACCTCCGCTTGGGTGGCTTCCCAGTTGGCGGCAGCAAGAGCAGTTTCCGCAACTGCAATCTGGTCGTTGAGCGGTGTGACCGGAGGGGGCAACTTGCTGACGATGGTGCTGAGAAGGTCTTGGCGTTGTCCGGCGGAGGGCAGCACACCGTCGAGGCGCTGGTTCCCGCCATAAAGTGTGAGAATGAGCCACGGCTGCGGCCGGAAGGGGGCGTGTTCGGGGTCCACCGCAATGTGATTGGTCACGCCGGTGACTGGATTCATATTACCGGTGAACCAACCCGGCAGGCGGACGTGGTTCTCGATGAGCTCTTGAGCCTGGGCCTTTTCTGCTGCAGTGGCCACCGCGCCGGTGAGGATTGCCTGCTGGCCGCTGAACTCGGCCGAGACCTTGGCGAACACGCCACCTTTGGCAGCCGCCAATTTCACTCTGGCAGCTTCCTGCAGTTTCGTTTCGGTGGATGGCAGGTAGATCATGGCTCCGAAGAGCCACAGGATGAGAACAAGGATGATGCCGGATTGGAAATACTTTTTCACGCCACGCGTGGATGACAGCTCCGGAGTGCGAGGTCAACTGCAATGTTGTCAGAGTCTGGCATCAGTTGCTGGCTTTGGCGATGGAGGCGAACTTTTCGTCCATGAAGCCGATGACGAGCGATTCGAGCGGTTCATCGCCAAGACGTGCCAGCACCTCGATGCAAAAACCGCGGGCGATGAGTTGGCGGGCGGCGGAGGAGTCGATGCCGCGGGCCCGCAGATAGAAAATTTCCTCCTCGCTGATTTGGGACGAGGTGCTGCCGTGCGAGCACTTCACCTGGTCTGCGTTGATCTCGAGACCGGGCATTGAGTTGGCCTCGCAGGTGTCGCTCATCAGCAGATTGCGGCACGTCTGGTAGGCATCGGTGTGGTGCGCCCCCTCATCCACTGAGATGAGCCCGGAGAAAATTGTGCCCGCAAAATCGTAAAGCAAATTTTTGTAAAGCAGGTCGGAGAACGCCCCTGGCGACACGTGATGTTGGAAGGTGCGCTGGTCGTATTCCTGGGCGTGGGCTGCGATGGACACCGAAAGCATGTCTGAACGGGCACCGGGGCCTTCGAGGCGGGACAGTGATTCGTTGCGAGCCCAAGCTGCTCCCGTATTCAGGATAAAACCGGTGGTTGAGGCATCCCGGGCCGCTGCGGTCTCATTGATCTGGATGACCCGGCTGAGCTCGTTGAACGCCTGGATGGCCACATAATCGAGCTTGGAGCCGGGGCCGGCAGCCAGATCGTTGAAAGCGATGGCGAGGCCGGGTTGGAGGTCATCGACTGATCGAAACATCTCGACCACGCGCACTTTTGCATGGGTACCCGTGACCACCAGAGTGTGTGGAAAAATCACGATATTGGAGCCAGCTAGCCAGTGGTGGATTTCAATCGGATGGGCAATTTCCACATTGTCCGGCACGTGAACAAACACCCCGTTGGTCACTGATGCCTCGTGCAGCGCCGCAAATTTGGCCGATCCAAGGCGCGTCTCCTGTTTCATGAAATGCGCTTCCACCAACTCGCTGTGGCTCACCAAGGCCTCAGCCAACGACAAGCACAGCACCCCGGCGGGCAAGCTGGATTGCGAGTGAACCAGGGATTCATTGACGAAAATGAGCTTGGCAGCCGTGGCTTCCAAACCGCTCGAGCGGGCTATCAGATCCGTCGGAGGATAGGCATCCTGCCTGTCAGGGACGACGGGCATCCTGCCTGTCGTCTCACGGGCAGCCGAGCTGGTCGCGCTATCTTCCCTCACAACCGGGACGTCTGCGCTGCGTGAAAACCCTGTGAAATCGAGTTGCTTAATGTTGGAAAACCGCCACATCTCATCGCCGCGCTTGGGTGTGGGTATGGCTAGGTAACGGCTCCAAGCCGCCAGCTGGCGGGCGGTGAACCAAGCGGGTAAGGCGGAGGAGGTGGTTGGGGCTGGCACTGGCACTGGGGAATTCATGAGATGAAAAATTTCATTATCAGCCGACCGAGCCTTCCATTTCGAGGTCGATGAGGCGTTTGAGTTCGACTGAATATTCCATGGGGAATTCGCGCACCAAGTCGTTGATGAAGCCGTTGACGGCCAGCGACATCGCCTGGCCCTCGTTGAGGCCGCGCTGCATCAGATAGAAGAGCATATCTTCGGACACCTGGGAGACGGACGCCTCGTGCTGGGTCGAGTGGCGGTTGCCCTTGACGGTGATGGCCGGATAGGTGTCGGTGCGGCTATTGGTGTTGATGAGCAAGGCGTCGCACTCGGTGTTGTTTTTGCAGCCCTTGAGGTGCTTGGGAATGTGAACCTGGCCGCGGTAGGTGGCGCGTCCCTTGCCCACCGAGATGGATTTGGAGACAATGTTAGAGGTGGTTTCGTCGGCGGCGTGGATCATCTTAGCACCGGTGTCCTGGTGCTGGCCGGTGTTGGCAAGGGCGATCGAGATGACCTCGCCACGGGCGCGGCGGCCCTTCATGATGACGCCCGGGTACTTGATGGTCAGGCGCGAACCGATGTTGCAATCGATCCAGCGCACTTCGGCGTCTTCCATGGCGAGCCCGCGTTTGGTTACCAAATTGAACACGTTGGACGACCAGTTTTGGACGGTGACGTACTGGATTTTAGCGCCTTTGAGGGCGACGAGTTCGACCACTGCGGAGTGGAGGGTGGCGGTTTCGAACTTGGGAGCGGTACAGCCTTCCATGTACATCAATTCGGCCCCTTCGTCAGCAATGATGAGGGTGCGCTCGAACTGGCCGAAGTTTTCCGAATTGATGCGGAAATACGCCTGCAGCGGTTGTTTGAGTTTGACGCCCTTGGGGATATAGATGAACGAGCCGCCGGAAAATACCGCTGAATTGAGTGCGGAAAACTTATTGTCGGAGGTGGGGATGACCTTGCCGAACCACGGCCGAAACACCTCCTCGTGCTGGTGCAGGCCCTCGGTGGAATTGACGAAAATGACGCCCTGCTTCGTCAGCTCATCCTTGACGTTTGAATAGGCCGCCTCCGAATCGTACTGGGCTTCCACCCCGGCCAGAAACGCCCGCTCTTGTTGGGGGATGCCGAGGCGGTCGAAGGTGCGCTTGATATCATCGGGCACGTCGTCCCACGAGCGCTTCGGCTTTTCGCCGTCGGATAGATAATAGCGGATCTCGTCGAAATTGATATTTTCCAAATCCTTGCTAGCCCAGTGGGTGGGCATGGGTTTGTCGAGAAACACCTTCAACGCCTTGTGACGGAACTCGCGCAGCCATGGCGGGTCGTTCTTCACATCGCAGATGTAATCCACCGTTTTGTCGGTGAGGCCGCGGCCGGCGTCGAGCTTGTTGCGCTCGGGGAAGGTGAAGTCACCCTTGCTGCGGTCAACTGAAATCGCATCGTGGGTTTCCGCATCAAGAGTGGCACTGGGCTGATAGGACATGGGTAAGGCTGAAAGTTGAAGGCTGAAAGTTGTGAGGCTGAAAGTTGTGAGGCTGAAAGTTGTGAGGCTCAGGCGGGGGCGAGATCCTTGAGGAATTCGTAGCCGTCTTTTTCCAATTCATGGGCGAGTTCCGGGCCGCCGGAGCGGACGATGCGGCCCTCAGCCATCACGTGGACGTAATCCGGTTTGATGTAATCCAACAGGCGTTGGTAATGAGTGATGAGCAGAAACCCACGATGCGGTGCCCGCATGGCATTGACCCCCTTGGCGACGATTTTCAAGGCATCGATATCGAGGCCGGAATCAGTTTCATCGAGGATGCCGTAGAGCGGCTCGAGCATCATGAGCTGGAGGACTTCGTTGCGCTTCTTCTCACCGCCGGAAAACCCCTCGTTGACCGAACGGGCGGTGAATTTCCGGTCGATTTCCAGCAAATCCATCTTCGCGTAAAGGCGGTGGTAGTAGGCCACAGCGTCGAGTTCCTCGCCTTGGGGCAGGCGGGCTTGGAGGGCGGCGCGAATGAAGTTGGCGTTGGACACGCCGGGGACTTCCGACGGGTATTGGAAGGCAAGGAAGATGCCGGCGCGCGAGCGTTCATCGATGGACATCGAAAAAATGTCCTGGCCGTCAAGGGTGACCGACCCACCGGTGACGAGGTAGCCCTCGTGGCCGGCGATGACCTTGGAGAGGGTACTTTTGCCGGAGCCGTTGGGGCCCATGATGGCATGGACTTCACCTTTGGGGATATCGAGGGTAACGCCCTTGAGGATTTCGGTGCCGTCTTCGAGGGTCGCGCGGAGGTCTTGGATGTGCAGGCTCATGAGGTGGGGTGGCGGATGGTTGGGAAAGGAGGAGGGGGGAG
>JBAXCM010000321.1:0-5551 GCA_037141475.1 Verrucomicrobiota bacterium
AATATACTCACTCCCCCATTATGGATATTCAAATTGCCACCCTCTGTGACTTTGCCGCCGACTACAACGGCAAGCTCGTGATTTCCGGCACCTTCGACACCCTCGTCGCCCGCGCCGTGCCCGTCGTCCATCCTTCGTGCGCCCTGGCCATGCGGATGTGTTTCACCCCTGAAGACGCCGGCCGCCACAAGCTTTCCATCAATATCATCGACGAGGACGGCGAGTCGCTCGATCCCAATAACATGCCCATCGAACCGGAATTCGAAGTGCAGTTTCCCAAGAACGTGCCGTTTCTCACCCGCAACATCGTGATGAACCTGCAAGGCTTGCGCTTCCAAAAAATGGGCATTTTCTCTATCGATATCGGCTGTGACGGTGAAATTCTCGTACGTCTGCCGCTGCGCGTCCTGCAAGTGACCCAGGGGCCCAACGGCGAGAATCAGATGGCATAATCCGGGATGGCGCGGGCTGGAGCTGTGGTGTAATATCCCGGCATGCCCCAGCCCGCCAATTTCTCCTGTGCTCTCATTACCGGTGCCTCTTCCGGCCTAGGTGAGGAGTTTGCCCTGCAACTCGCCTCACGCGTCGATAAATTAGTGCTTGTGGCCCGCCGCGAGACATTGTTGCAGCAGCTCGCCGAACGCATCACCTCCTTGTATCCCTCTGTCGAGGTCTTCGTCCACGCTGCCGATCTAGGCGACGCTGGCGAGCGCGACGATCTGGTGGAAAGCCTGATCTTGCAACGTTGTATCCCGGACTTATTGGTCAATAATGCCGGTCTGGGCGACTACGGCGAGTTTGTCACCGCCGATTGGGCGAGGTTGCGAGCCATGCTCAGTCTCAATATTGAGGCGCTCACCCACCTCACCCATGCCTTGTTGCCGGCAATGATCCGCTGTAGCCGTGGCGCGATCATCAACGTCAGCTCACTGGCCAGCTTGCTGCCACTGCCGGACTTTGCTGTCTATGCCGCAAGCAAGGCCTTCGTCACGAGTTTCTCCGAAGCCCTGCGCATCGAGCTCAGAGACCACCACATCCCGGTACTCGCCGTGTGCCCGGGCCCGGTCAAGACCCAGTTCGGTGAAGTCGCCCGCCGTCATGGCGAAAGTCGCGAAATGCCAGGGCACCGCAGCTTCTACGTGCCCAAGCAACAGGTCGTGGCCGAGGCACTTGCCGCCATGGATAGCAACCGCGCCCGTGTCTATCCCGGATTAAAAACTGCTGCTGCGGCTCTCTTGATCGCCGCCCTTCCCATCGTCGCCATCCGGTTGGTCATGGGCCTGCGCCCACGCAAATGCTAGATCCATCTGATGGGGAGCGCCGGCGTCCCGTCGGTTGGATTTGGCGTCCCGCCGAATCCTCTTCTGTCACCGCCACTATAGATGTCACTTGCGAACGTTACCGAGAGAGGCGTGGCGAGTTCTTGAACTCAGCGGTTTTTTTGTCTTTCCAGCAGGAATCTATCCCACAGGTCTTGTTGGATATTTAAGACCAACAGCACGCCGGGGCGCAATCCGAAGAATTCGGTGTGATAAGTTTCATGAAGCAGAGGTTCGAGTGACTCCTGTAGTTCGGCACTGGTGACGATAACCGGCGCGTCTGGAGCCGACGGTATATCACT
Organism: Verrucomicrobiota bacterium; assembly: GCA_037141475.1. Classification (GTDB taxonomy): domain Bacteria; phylum Verrucomicrobiota; class Verrucomicrobiia; order Verrucomicrobiales; family Akkermansiaceae; genus Luteolibacter. The sequence continues at coordinate 1,622 of JBAXCM010000321.1, forward strand.
CCAATATCCAATCCGGTTCAACTTGCGCAGGTAATAGGGCAACGGCCAATACTCGGGGGTGATGCAATGAATGCGCATCGCCGGACCATCGGCGTGCAATGCCGCGAGTTCGCTGATGCGGCGGGCCAGACGGACCACGTCGGGCAGCGCATGAGCATAGACATATGGGTTGCGAGAATCGGCGCAAAATCGAAAGTTGGCACGCGCCGCTTGGGCTGCGAGTTGGCCGCTCCCCGTTAGCAGCAACCCGCCGAACACGGCCCGCGCAACACCTCTCGGCAACCCTTGGAAAAGCACGCTGGCACCGAGGCCGGCCATCAGGATCAGGCCATGCAGAAACCCGAGCATGTTCCACGGAGTCTTGTAAGGAATGAGCGCGAAGGCCACGCTCAGGCAGATCGTGTAAATCGCCATAAACACCGCCAAATCGGGGTTGATTGCCGCGCCCACCCGGCGGAGCAGACTGGCGATGAGACCAATGGCAGCCAGCGCCAAAATGAGCCCCTCACTCCACCAGGGTCCCGGCGCGTCCTTGGTATAGCCTAACATCTTCAAGTAGTAATACCAGGGTTGCTGGTGCAGGGCGGCGCTGCCGTCGCCGCCACTACGATCAAAATAGTGGCGGAATGCCAGCAGCGAATCCATCGGTCCACGCGGATGAGCCAACATCGAGGAATAAAATAATCCGGCAACCAGTACAGCCACCCCGAAGGCCAGCAATGACAGATAGATATCACTCCGGTCAACGCGCCACAACCTGCGACCCTCGCGGCGGCGACGGCACATCACCAGCCAGCCATAGGCGGCAGCCAGTGCGCCGCAGAAAATGACGCTGGTTTCCTTGGTGGCATACATCATGCCAACGGCCAGTCCTAGCATCACCATTCCAACCGCGCTTTGCTTGCAGAAAATCCTCCACAGCGAGAGCAATGCCAGCGCCGCAAAAAACGCCAGCACCATTTCCTGGATGTAGTATCTGCTGAAAAACACCATAGCCGGCGACGCCGCGAGCAGAACGGCTGATGTCAGACAGGCCACGGTTCCCAGCGCTCGCCGCATGGGCAACAACAACAGAATAAGCCCTGTTCCAAATAATACAGGCACTAACCGGAAGTCACCATCCCTCGCGTCGGCAAAGCGCTGCACGCCGCGGAGTTTTAATATCGGCAGAGTGAAATAGTAAAGGCTCGGCCCGTGAAATTCGTAGGGGTTATAGATGTAGAGGCCGCCATCAAACAACTCGCCGGCCTTAACTGCCTGCACCGCCTCATCCCCATGAAAGGGCCTCAGGTCCAGGCGTTCCATGCGAAACTTAAGCGCCGCCGCCGCGATCAGCAGCACCAACAGCACGCTCACCATGCCCCTCCATGCCCTCAGCCACCCGCAGCGGCAAGACACGATGGTTACCACAGACCGCAGAAATTTCACGAATTATGGCAGCGGCTTGCCGTAAACTTCCACTTCGATGTAATGATTGGCGTCGTTGGACGTGTTGCCATTGCTATAGAGGCGAACGTAGCGGCCCTTGGCCCCTTTGCCGTCGATGAGTTTACCCTCGTACGTCTCAAGGTATTCCTTGTCCTTGCCTGCGCCCAATCCCGATGAATTGTCATCGTCGTTATTGAATACGGTGGTCACTCCCATGATGAAATCCGGGTCCTCCGCAACCTGTACCACCACATCTCGATAGACGCGTGCATCCTGATGATAGTGCCAGACTACCAGTGCGGCAAGCGTGGCGGGCTTGCCCAAGTCGATCTGCACATATTGCTTGCCGGGTGCCAGTTCGACGATGCTGCCATCGCCCGCTTCCTTGTCACCGTCGGTCACCAATTCCAGACTGCCGATGATCGGGGCCGCGTCACTGCTGGTGACCTTTTTGCCGCCGGAAAGCAGGACGGTGCCGGCGGGAACTTGATAGACAGGGCGTTTACCCGGGAGCGGTTTTTCCAGATTGGTGGACTTGATATTTTTAGGCGTGCCGACGAACAAAGGCTTGGGCAGGTGGAGTTCGAGTGGCTGGGTCCCGGGTGCGGCGGTGGTGCCCAGTGTTGCGGCAGGCTTGGCGTCCTCAGCGGTGACGGGCAGTGCGATGGCCATTCCCAGCAAGGTGGTGGCCAAGCAGGACAAGTGCAGGTTCAATATTGCGGATTGAGGGTGTTTCATGGGGGGCGTCATTTGGGAGGCTGAATCGGGATTCGGCAGCATATTGGCTCCGAACCCGCTCGGTGGCGAGGCACTGTAAACGTGGCTCGTGCCCCTGAATCTTTCAATCAATTGCTCCAGGAAAAATGCCAGCGACTCATCGCGTCAGACCCAGGACACAAGCATTCAATACACCAGACGAAAAACCTCATCTAACGATATAATCTCAGGTTTTTCTAGCGGCGCCAAGGGGATTTCACAAGTGCCGCAGTTCGCGGGTGAGCGCTGATATCACCTCCGCGAGGCTGATCGGGCGGCCCGCTTCCGCTTCCAGACTGGTCATTGCCACGCCATCGATCCCGCACGGGGTAATCGCTAGAAACGGCGGCAGGCAGGTGTTTGTGACGTTGAGGGCAAACCCGTGCATCGACACCCACTTGCGCACTCCCACCCCGATGGATGCGAGTTTGCGGTTAGCGACCCACACGCCGGTTAGATTATCGCGGCGTCCGGCGATCACGCCGCAGCTGGCGCAGGCCCGGATCAGCGCGTCCTCGAGGGCTCGCAGGTGTTGGTGGAGGTCGCGGCCCCGTGGCGTTAGATCGAGTATGGGATAGCCGACGAGTTGGCCCGGTCCGTGATAGGTTGCCTGGCCGCCGCGGTTGGTTTCATAAACCGGGTGGGGCAGTTCGGTCACGTTGCGCAGTGATGATTGGTCGCGCAACCGGCCAATGGAGTACACCGGCCGGTGTTCTAACAAATATGCCAATTCCCCGCCGCTGCCGTCCAAGACCGCCTCGACGGCCAGCTCTTGCAGGCGCAGTGCGTCTTGGTAATCGATCAAGTCCGGCAGATGTATGATTTGAAGCATCAATGGCAGACCGGGCAGGCGCTCAGGGAGGTGAAGAAGTCATTGCCTTTGTTATCGACGAGGATGAAGGCCGGGAAATTCTCGACGGTAATTTTCCAGACGGCTTCCATGCCGAGTTCCGGGAAGGCGACCACTTCCTGGCTTTTGATATGATCTTGGGCGAGGAGCGCGGCGGGTCCGCCGGCGGACCCCAGATAGAAGCCGCCGTGTTGTTGGCAGGCTGAGGTGACTTGAGGTGAGCGGTTGCCTTTGGCGAGCATCACCAGTGAGCCGCCGTTCGCTTGGAAGAGTTCGACGTAACTATCCATGCGGCCTGCGGTGGTCGGGCCGAACGAGCCTGATGCCATGCCGGCGGGGGTCTTTGCCGGGCCGGCATAATATACCGGGTATTTCCGGAAATACTCCGGCAGTTCGCCAGTGGTATCGAGAATTTCCTTGAGTTTGGCGTGGGCGATATCGCGGGCGACGATGATGGTTCCTGTTAGTGAAAGGGCGGTTGTCACCGGGTACTTGGCGAGGGTGGCGAGCGTTTGTTCCATGCCGAGGTCGAGGTTGATAGGCACACCCTTGAATCTCCAATCGCGGAAACGCTCAGGTATAAACCGGCCCGGATCCTTTTCGAGCTTCTCGAGAAAAATGCCGTCCCGGGTGATTTTTGCCAGCATTTGGCGATCTGCCGAGCAGGATACGCCGAGGCCCACCGGGCAGGATGCACCGTGGCGCGGCAGTCGGACGACGCGCACATCCAGCGCGAAGTACTTGCCGCCAAATTGAGCGCCGATGCCAATTTCCCGGGCTGCGGCTAACAATTCCTGTTCGAGTTCCAAATCGCGGAACGCCCGGCCATGTTCGTTGCCGGACGTCGGTAGCTCGTCGTAGTAATGGGTGGAGGCCAGCTTGACGGTCTTGAGGCA
>JBAXCM010000322.1:0-5546 GCA_037141475.1 Verrucomicrobiota bacterium
ATTCTTTAATTACTTTCCCTGTTTCATCTTTTACGTAATCAGTTTTGGCATTCTGGCGCTAGGGTTGGCGTTCTCGTTTCACTTCGTCTACGCAAATTCGTTTGCCGCGATCATTGCGCTGGGCATCGGGCAAACGCATGACTAACGGAAATCGCCGCTGGCCTTCCCGGACCTCACCGACTTTCTTGGTGCCGACCATTTCGACCACATTGAGCACGTTGCGGGCTGGCACACCGAGACGGGCGATGGCCTCTGGATCCACCTGCACCTGCAACACCGGCTGCCCGGTGAGTTGCTCGACGGTGGCTTCGTTGGCACCGGGGATGTTTCCCAGCGCCGCTTGCACTGCCGCCCCGAGGTCCCGCAGTTGCTTGAGGTCATCTCCATATATCTTGATCCCAATGTCCGAGCGGATCCCGGCAATCAACTCGTTCATCCGCATCTCAATCGGCTGTGAGAACGCCACCGTCAGCCCAGGCATTTGGACGAAAAATTCCTTCATCTTCTCAACCAACTCGCCCTGGGTGCGGGCCTTGCGCCATTGCTCGCGCGGCTTGAGCGCTAGGAAAAAGTCAGATAACTCAATGCCCATCGGGTCGGTAGCTACTTCGGCGGTGCCCAACCGCGTCCATATATTCGCTATCTCATCCGGAAATTTTTCTAGCAGAAGTTTTTCCAATCGGGCGTTTTGGGCCACGGCTTCTTCGACGGAGACGCCGGCGAGGCGCACGCTGGTGCCCACAATTGCCTGCTCGCCGAGTTTGGGTAGAAATTCGCCACCGGTGTGCATGGCTAGCACGGCGGCCCCGGCAACCAGCCCGGCGGATCCTAACAGCACAAGCCAGCGCAGGCGCAGGGCGGCGGCGAGCACGGGTGCGTAGATCCAATGGGCCAATCGCACCAGAAGCGGTTCCTTGTTCTTGATGCGTTTGGGCAGCAACAGGCTGGCAAGCACCGGCACCAATGTCAGGGAAAGCACCAACGATCCGGCCAGCGCGAAAATCATGGTTAGTGCCATCGGCTTGAACATTTTTCCCTCGACGCCTTCGAGTGTTAGCACCGGCAGGAACACGATGAGAATGATGCCCACCCCGAAGGCCACGGGTCGCGCCACTTCCAGAGGTGCCTGATGCAGGACGTGCTGGCGTTCCTCGGGCGTTAGATCGCGGCCGAGTTTCTGTTGTTGTTCGGCGAGGCGGCGCATCGAGTTTTCGATCATGACCACCGCGCCATCGACGATGAGCCCGAAGTCCACCGCGCCGAGACTCAGCAGGCTCGCTGCAATGCCACTTTGCAGCATCAAATCCCCGGCAAATAACATCGACAGCGGAATCGCCGCCGCCACGATCAACCCGGCTCGCAGGTTGCCGAGAAATGCGAAGAGCACACCAATGACTAACAACGCGCCGACCACCAGGTTTTCCTGGACCGTCTGGATGACCTTGTCCACGAGTTCGGTGCGGTCATAGAGGACCTCGACCCGCACATCGGCAGGCAACGTCAGTTGGACCTCGGTGAGTTTGGCTTTGAGCGCTTTGGTGACCACCGCGCTGTTTTCACCCATCAGCATGAAACCCAGACCTAACACAATTTCGCCGCGTCCGCCACTGGTTACCGCGCCGCGCCGGATCTCGTGGTCCACCTTGACGGTTGCCACGTCGCTGACCCGCACGGGATTCCCCTGATGAGCTGTGATGACGATGGCACCAAGCTGTTTGATGTCGCTCGCCAGCCCGATGCCGTGGACTAGCAACGACTCGCCGGCCCGCACCACCTGGCCGCCTCCGACGTTCTGGTTGTTCGCTTGGAGAGCCTCCGCCAACTGCTCAAAGGTAACGCCTAACTTGAGCAAGCGGGCCGGTTCCACCACCACATGAAATTGTTTTTCCAAGCCGCCCCAGGTATTGACTTCGGCCACCCCGCGGACCTTGCGCAGTTGCGGTTTGATCACCCAGTCTTGCAGTTCACGAAGCTCTGTTAGATCGTGTTTCGAACTGGTGGAACTTACCGCATAATGGAACACCTCTCCCAGACCGGTGGAGATGGGGCCGAGTTGTGGACGGCCGATGCCCGCCGGCAGCTCGACGCCCTGCAGGCGCTCCGAGAGCAACTGCCGCGCCAGATAGATACTGGTGCCGTCCTCGAAGGTGGCGACCACCTGCGACAGGCCGAATTTGGATACCGAGCGCAAGTTGGATAGGCCGGGCAATCCGCTGACGGCCTGCTCGATGGGCATGGTGATTTGTTGTTCGGCTTCCTGCGGGTTGAGAGACGGGGCGATGGTGTTGATCTGGACTTGCACCGGGGTGGTATCCGGAAACGCGTCCACTGGCAGATTGAGCAAGGCCCGGCCGCCGTAGAGGAGCAGGAAAGCGGCGGCAATGCAGACTAGAAGCCGGTTTTTAAGTGAGAATGAAATGAGGGAGTTAAGCATGATTGGGGGTCTTTCTCAGTCATCCGCGCAACCGGCACCCAGGCGGGAGATGAGCAGTTGTGACTTCAACGCAAACCCATGCTCGGTGGCAACTTCCTCGTCGGGTTGCAAGCCCTCGGCGATGATCCAGGCATCCCCGGTCCGTGCTCCGACCCGCACGGCTCGGGCGTCGAACAAGTCGTTTTCCAGTTTCACAAATACAAACGGTTTGCCGTCGATCCGCTGGATCGCCGTTGCCGATACGAACAATGCGCTCGATGCGTCTGCCGTCTCAACGCGTGCCTTGGCAAACATTCGCGCCTTGAGTGCCCCGTCCGGATTGGGGACCTCGGCACGCGCCCTTACCAGGCGCGTCGTCTCGTCCAATTCGGCACTGATCCAGCTCAGCTTGCCCACGAACTTGCGCTCTGGCAGTGAATCGACCGTTAGTTCTACCAACTGGCCTGTTTTGAGTCGAGCCAGTGCAGCTTCGGGCACAGCCAAGTCGGCCCACATCACCGAGAGGTCGGCGAGTGTGAACAAGGGTTTGCCGGCCTCGACGAGAGCCCCGCGGACAGCCGTTCGGGAGATGATTTCGCCGGCGAAGGGGGTGCAGGCATCCAGCAGCACGACCTCCTCCGGTTGGCGGCTGAGTTCATCGATGCGCGCCTCGGTCAAGCCAAATGGATGCAAACTCTGGCAGGCCGAGCGATGGGCTGCCTGTGCCTCCTGCAAGGTTTTTTCGGATGTCACCTGCTGCACGCGTAGTTTTTGCTCACGCTCCAGCGTCTGATGGGTAAGTACCGCCTTGGCCACCGCCTCGGCGATTTGTGCCGACCAAATCCGGGCGACCGGTTGCTTATCTAACACCTTTCTTCCGAGATCTGCGCAGACTTCCTGGATCACTCCGCCGACCGGTGCGGCGATCTGCGCAAAGTGATTGAGGTCGAAGCCGACTTCCGCGTAACATTCGATCGCGTCGGCTACCATGCCCTCGCCGACCTTGGAGGTTTTGACTCCGGCCACCTCGGCCGAGGTGTTAGAGGCCAGCCGCAGTTGGAGCGATTCGCCCGGTTTGAGAGTTGCTATCTTGTTAGGGTTGCAAATCCCGCAGGCACCTTCCGGCACCCGGTGTTCCTGGCAGATCCCGCCTTTGACGTGGGCGCCTTCGCCACTGCCGCCGTCGGCGTGGCCGGCATGGGCCGCCGCGCCAGCTGTTGGCGGCTTGCAACCCGCTACCAGCAGGCCTCCAGCCGCGCCCAGCGCTTTGATGATTGGCGCAATCCGCTGCGGCCGCAGCCAGTAGCGGATTTCCCGGCCGGGGGCGCTGATTTTTGTAGTTTGGCTAGATATCATAAATTTAGGTTGGTTTGCTTATTAGTTAGTTGGCAGGTGGAGTTTCCGCCAAGGATTCGAGTTCGGCGCGAGCGGAGTTCAGCTCGAAAAGTCGCTTTTGATAGGCCAGACGGGTCTCGGCGGTGGTGCGTTGAATGTCCAACAGATCGATCACGCCGAATTTTCCTTCATCGAAGCCGCTTTGAACCAAGCGCAGCGCTTGTTCACTTTTTGGCAGGATGAGATCGCGGTGGACGGCTACTTGGGCAGCCGCCGCCTGATAGCATGCGAGTGCGGCGTGCCAGGCTGCGAGCAAGTCATGTTGGGTGGCGAGTATTGCGGCCTCGGCCTCGCGGAGGCCGGCTTGAGCCTCTTGTTGTTTGCCGCGGTTGCGGTCGAAGAGAGGCAACGGAATACTGAGACGAAACGCCACAATGTTCTCATTGGCCGCTTCATCACGACCACCGGCCACGCCCAGTTTTACGTCTGGCCCCGGTTCGAGCCCAGCCCGCCGCAATGTCGCCGCCGCTTGGTCGCGCCGCGCACGGGCCGCCACCATCGCCGGATGCTTGGCTAACCAAGATGCTGGCACTGCGTTCACCAGCGCGAGTTTGCCGGTTTCATAAGGCACCCCCGTGAGCCGGGCAGCACTCAGATCAGGCCTGCCTAACAACCGGGCCAACTCTTGGCGGGCGACTGTTGCCTCGCGAGCGGCGGTGATCTTCTCGGTCTTGATTTGTCCGAGCAGGATCTCGGTGCGGAGGGACTCTTGCAGGGCAATCTCGCCTGCCAGATTGCGCTTGGCAGCGGCTTCCGCAGCAGCTGCTGCGACCCCGATCAATTCGGTGGCCACCGCAGCAGATCGTTCCGCGGTCTGGACCTGACAATAGGCAATTTTTACCTCGCGAACCAACTCGGCGCGATACAGACGCCAAGCGGCGGCGCCAGCAGCAGCATCGGCGGCTCCGATCTCTCCGTCGGCCATTTTCTTTCCTGGATAGGGTATCACTTGAGAGATGCCTGCCATGTTTTTTGCCTGCGACATTCGCGAGCGATTCATCGGCATGTCTTCGCTGGAGAGTTCAAGCTCCGGATTGGGCCAAGCCCGGGCCTGCACCGCTCGAGCGCTCGCCGCATCCTTGCGTGCTCCACTCGCCAGAAGCTGCGGATTGTGGTTCAAGGCCAGACGAATCGCCCTCTCTAGCGATAGTGCTGTGGCCTCTGGCGGCTGAGCCGCGCTTGGCGGCCGCTCTTGCGTGTTGCGCGGCGGTTCTGCCGCATGGCCGGGCTGCGTAGCCGCGGCAACTCCAATACATGATAGATAATTTAAAAATAGTTTGTGCGTCATCATTTTCCCGATTTTCAATGGTTTGTGGTTAGCATGGGCAAGCAAGCCGAGAAGCGGCCAGAGCTTGTGAGGCGACCAAATGTTGTCAGGCGTCACACGCCCGACCACCGACTAACAGCATCGGGCTGACGGTGCGCGCGGCTTGGCGGCGGCGCGGCAGGCAAATTGCCATGTCCGGATCCAGCCTGGGGGGGCGCCGGTGTTGGCATTGAGGGTGACCCCTGGTGGAGGCAGGTGCCGGTTATCAGGCGGGACCTGCGCATCGATCGGATCCGTGGTTAGGACGGGTTTCACCGACACGGTCCTTTTCAAGAAATAATTCCCGCTTTCGATGAGTTTGCAGACTTTGGATTGGCAATCCGAAGAGTCGCCGCAACACGTCGGGTCTTGGCAAGCCCCGGGTTGCTCACCGCAGGCACCCGTTTCGCAGCAAGAGCCCGCCACGCAGCA
>JBAXCM010000323.1:0-5539 GCA_037141475.1 Verrucomicrobiota bacterium
CGCTGCCCACCTCACCGCCGATGCCCATGAAATGCTGCGCGACTAACAAATGTCCGGTCGAGCTGACCGGAAGGTATTCGGTGATGCCTTCGACCACGCCCAAAACGATTGCTTGCCAAGTATCCATAATTTTTGAACCCAAATCTGGCGTGTAATCACTCCCTTGGCAAGCCATTAACGCGAGCCATTTGCGCAAGCCATTTGCGCGAGCCATTTGCGCGAATGTTTACCCGCGCACCCTGGCGAATCTCACACCAAAGGCACAACATGCTGAAATTGTCCTCCGGCCTCGAAGTCACCGCGTGACACGTTCCCGCCAGGATGCTAGGCCAGTTTCAGCCTTCCTTGCCAAACTCGGTTGGGCAAACGCTGTGGCGTCGGCCTCGCCAAACACCGGGTCGGCCGCAGCCGCGGGCATCCCACTCAGAACGGCAATGGACAGCACAACTGGCAACGTGGGGGAGCAGGACATAACTGACAGGAAATTTTTGGAAATCACTCGTGGCGAAGTGCTTCTATCGGGTCAAGCCGCGAGGCTTTCCATGCCGGATAGAAACCAAACACGATGCCGACCCCACCGGCCACTGCGACGGAAACGACGATGGCGGGGATGGAAATTTCAGTGGTCCAATGTTGGAATTCCCGGACTAATATCGAGGTCCCCCGGCCAACGAGAATGCCTAACACGCCACCTGCCAGACATAATAGAAACGCTTCTAACAAAAACTGCCGAAGGATATGGTGACGGCGGGCACCCACGGCCATGCGCAGGCCGATTTCGCGGGTGCGCTCGGTGACTGAGACGAGCATGATATTCATGATGCCGACGCCGCCGACGGCGAGTGAAATGGTAGCCACCACGAGCAGCAGGGTGCCCATCAATTCGGCAGTGCGCGACGAGGCCCGGGCGATTTCGGTCATATCGAGGATGTTGAAGTCATCACTGTCGCCCTCGCTGAGGTGGTGGCGCTCGCGCAGGACCGCCGCGATTTGCTTGATAGCCACAGGCACCTGCGCCGCATCAGCCGCCTTGGCCTGAATCATATCGATGTTTGTTTGGCCGACTGGTGGCGGACGGTTGACCAATTGGATGGCTGAGGCTGCCGGATAGATCGGGGTTCCCAATGGGTACAAATTGTGGGTGGTGCGGGAGGATGCCACGGCGTCGGGGGCCTTTGCCGGGGCGGCGCTCTGGCCGTTGACGCGGAATTTCATGGTGGTCCATGGGGTGACGATCACGTCGTCCTGATCCTGGCCGGTCATATCGGCACCGCGGCGGCCCAAGACACCGACGACCCGGAACGGGACGTTGCGGATGCGGATGATCTTGCCGACGGGGGATTCGTCCTCAAACAATTCGCGCCGCACGGTGGTGCCAATCACGCAGACGCCGTTGCGCGAACTCACGTCTGCCTGCGTGAAACAGTCACCTTCTTCAAGGTCCCAATCCCGCGTCGCAAGGTAGCCCGGCTCGGTCCCGGTGAGCCGCTGCGGCGACCAATTGCGCTTGCCGTAAACCGCTTGTGCCTGGGCCCAGACCAATGGCACGACGACGGTGACCGCCGGGCACTGGCGGGCGATGGCCTCAACGTCACCGGGTTTGAGCGTCTGATAACTGCCGGCTCCCTGGCTCACGCCGCCATTGTTGACGGCAGCCGGAAAGATGGGGATTTTGCTGGCCCCCATGCTGGCGATGGTTTTTTCGATCGCGGTTTTGGAGCCTTGGCCGATTTCGCGCATGGCGATGACGGCGGCCACCCCGATGATTACGCCCAGCACGGTGAGGGTGGAGCGCATTTTGTGGCGGCGCAGGTTGTTCAAGGCCGTGCGCAGGGTTGGTGGAATCAAGGTGCCGGCAGTCTGCGATGCGGGGCGGGTTGGCGGCGGCTCGCTAGGCTCGGCGAGTGGCTCTGGCGCTGCGGCGTCCGGTAAGCGGGTGTTAGAGGTCATCATCCGGGATGGGCCCGGGCTGTCTTCCTCGATGAGTCCGTCGGCCATCCGAATCGTCCTGTCGGCGTAACTCGCCACCTTGGGGTCGTGGGTCACCAGAATGACCGTGATCCCCTCGGCGTGCAGGCGCTGGAACATCCGCAAAATTTCATCGCCCACCCGAGAGTCCAAATTGCCGGTCGGCTCGTCCGCCAGCAGCAGCATCGGCCGGTTGACCAGTGCCCGGGCAATGGCCACCCGTTGTTGCTGGCCGCCGGACATTTGGGACGACTCGTGGTGCATGCGGTCGGCCAGGCCGACCTGCTTGAGAAGCGAGCGGGCCAAGCCGCCGGCCTCGCTGCGGGCGTGGCGATGCACGGCGTAGTCCAGCGGCATGAGCACGTTATGGAAGGCCGAGGTACGGGGCAGCAGGTTGAAACTTTGGAAAACGAAGCCTAGTTTGCTGGTGCGCACCAAGGCCCGTTGATCCGGCGAGAGGTCGCTCATTTCCTGGCCGTCGAACCAGAAGCTGCCGGAGCTTGGTCGGTCGAGGCAGCCGAGAATATTCATTAGGGTGGTCTTGCCGGAGCCCGAGGCTCCCATCAAAGCGACCATTTCGCCGCGGGCGATGCTCAGGGAAACCCCCTTGAGCACAGGCACTTCCAGCTCGCCGAGGTGATAAGTTTTGGTGATATTTTCCAAGTGGACCAGTGGGCGCGACTCATCGGATTTGCCGATCGGCCCTTGGCCATGAGTCGCCGGAGTGGGCGATGCGGCGACGTTCGGTTGGTTCATCACAGGCATTGCTGGAAGGGGCATTCTAGGATAGCCGCGTGTGATGACAAACCTGCGGAACGGGTTGTGGGCGGCCAGCATGAGAGTGACGCGTGGGCCGCGGCAAAGCGGATGAGAAAGGGAGATTGCAAATGCATGACTTCAGAAGGCCGCAGGATTACGGCTGCCACAACGCGATTCTCTCATTAAGGTTGCGGCCATGATGACGCGCTGCACGTCATGGCAGCCCATCCACGCAAACCCACCCGGCCAAGGCCACCAAGCCTATTAAAATATACAACACGTAGGCCTGGACCCGTCCGTGTTGCAGGTGGCGGACCCAGTTTGATACCCGCAGCACCGTGCGGCCCGTTGGTTCGACGACCCGCTCAAGCACCGTTTCCGGCGTGTGGCCGCTGCGGCTGGCAGCGGAGGGCAACAAGCCATCGGGCGCTTGCTCATGGTGCTCAGGCCGCAGAATGAATGCAAACCACTCGGTGATGACTCCCGCAAAGGAGCCCGCCGTGTACTGCATGCGTGGCGTGGTGGCCGCGTAGCCACAATCCCATGTGGCCATGCGAATCAATCGGCGCTGGCGGACTTTTCGCCAAAGCCAGCCGCCGGCGAGTGCAGCCACCAGTGAGATGGCTACCTGCAATCGGCCTAATTCGAGCAGCGGGGCAGGGGAGTCGTTGCCAACCCAAGCGGGATTCCAAACGCCCACGGCCCGGGCTATGGCCGGCCAAAATACCAGCGGTGCCAGACCGATGGCCACACACAGGCCAGCGAGCCCCGCCATCGCTCCGCGCATCGCCGGGCCGCATTCACGGGCTCCGGCCGCCTCACTGGAACGCGGCGCTCCCAGCAGTACGACCCCGCACACTTTCACAAAGCACGCCAACGCCAGCGCTCCGGTGACCCCTAATAAAATTGCGGAGGTCATGGCCGCCCATGCCGTCGGTCCGTGCGCCAAGGTGGCGTCGAACAGGCCGAGGTACACCAACCACTCACTGACAAATCCGTTGAGTGGCGGCAACCCGCAGATGGCCACCGATCCAAGGGCGAAGCCGGCCGCCGTCCACGGCATGTTCCGCCAAAGGCCGCCGAGGCGGCTCATATTGCCGGTGCCGGTGGCTTGCACCACCGAACCCGCCCCGCAAAATAACAGTGCCTTGAACAAGCCGTGGTTCCATACATGCAGCAAACCACCCGCCAGCGCCAACCGCCCCCACACCGGATCTCCCTGCCCAGCCGCCATCAACGCAAATCCCAGACCTATCAAAATGATGCCAATGTTCTCGACGCTGTGGTAGGCCAAAAGTCGCTTGAGATCGTGTTGCCCCAGCGCAAAGGCCACGCCCAGCACCGCGCTGAGCCCGCCCAGCGTGACCATCACCAAGCCGGCCCCAGTCGGCACTGCCAGCCATCCGCTGAAGCGCAGCAATCCATAGATGCCGATTTTGAGGGTCACGCCGGAAAGCATCGCCGAGACATGGCTGGGAGCATTGGCGTGAGCCGAGGGCAACCAGATGTGAAGTGGAAACATGCCTGCCTTGAGTCCAAAGCCAAAAAGTGCCAACCAAAATAGCGGTGCCATGTCCCGGTGCCCGGGCATCGGCCCCAGGTCCCAACTGCCACTGCGCAGCGCCAGCAAGGTGAAAAATGCAAATAGCGCTAGCACCGCCGCGTGCGAGGCCGCCAGATACAACCAGCCAGCTTCGCGAATCGTCCGGCCTTGTCGCTTGAGCGTGATGAGAAAATAGGCAGCCACCGTGAATCCCTCCCAGCCTATCAGAAAATGCAACCCGTTGGATGCTAACAACACCCAGCCGAGGCACAGCAACATCACGCCCCACCACACCCGCCCCCGGCAAGCCGAGCACGGGTGGTGCTCTGCTGCCCATGATTCATGCATATAGATACTGGCTGCAGCCCCCACCACGCATAGCAGCGCTAAAAACAACGCGCTGATCGCGTCGAGCCGCAGCAACAGGCGTTCGCCGCCCACTGCAAATCCACTTCGCCACAGCCAGTCCGCACCGCCGCTCATCACCGCCAGTGCTGGCACCAAAGCCGCCGCCAAGCCGATCAGGATGGCGGCCAGCCACAGCCGCGGCATGGTCCACCCGGCAATGATGCCGGTGAGCATCGCCGCGCTGGCGACCATCAGTAGCAGTCCTGTGTTCATGCGAGATACGCCGATCCGAAGATCCCGCCGCCCGGGTGAATGTGCAATTGGGGTTGGCAGGAGAGCAACGGTCAAGCCCTAGCGAACCAGATCAACCCGTGCAAGGAGAATTTCAGATTGCGTTTCCAAGGGGGTGGCTCTACCCTGGGTTTGCCTAGAATTCCGGGGAGAACCGTCGGCAATGCTGCTGATTTTTCATGGGAACCAACCTCAGGCAAGTATCGAAATGGCCGAGATCAATCAACTGCGCGAGGCGGCCGAAGTTGCCTTGGACAAATTGCCGCAAACTGGGTCAGAGGGGACGTCGGAGGCCGTTGTGTTACAGGTGCACGAGTTGTGGGTGCATCAGATTGAGTTAGAGATGCAGAACGAGGAGCTGCGGCGGGCGCAGATGGCGCTGGAAGAGTCACAGTCACGCTATTTCGAACTCTATGACCTGGCACCAGTGGGCTATCTGACGCTCAGTGATGAAGGGGTGATCCTGCAGGCCAACCTCACCGCAGCCGGATTGTTAGGTGTGTTGCGCTCGAGGTTGATCAACCGGCGGATCACAAAATTTATCGTTGAGCATGACTGGCCGATCTATTTCGGGCACCGCAAAGAACTCCTCGGCACCGCTGCGGCAGAAACTTGTGAGCTGCGCCTCAC
>JBAXCM010000324.1:0-5519 GCA_037141475.1 Verrucomicrobiota bacterium
AATATATTCTGACCACCAAGCGCTGCGTTCGTTGGAATCTTGGAGGTAGGCGGCGATTTGAGCGGCGGAAAGTTCGGCGAGGAGGGCTTGCTGAGGGGGGGTGGCTAGCGGTTTTAGGGGGGCTCCATCCATCAGCATGCCGGGCACGAAACTCGGTGAGGTACGGACCAAGGTCTCAAACACCCGCTGTTGTTGCTCAGGTGCTAATTCCAACAAAGGAATCAGCCGTGCCAGTTCGTGGTTAGCATCCCGCTCGACCGATTCGGCGCGATGTTCCAATTCGGCATGCGTAAGTAATTCGGGACGGGCTTGGGCCACATTTGGCCTGGCGGGTGAGTGATTGGGCCCGTCAAACGAAGGCTCATTTGGGCTGCCGACCTCAGTGGTGGCTGCTGCTGGGTCGAGCGGGCGGTGGTGGGAGGAGCGTTCGCCAGCGGTTCTAGTGGCGCTGCGTGCGGTTAGGTCGGCGGCGGGTGGCGGTGATTGTGGTTCGTCGTGGCGGAATATCACCATGGCAATGGCAACTGCGAAGAGGCAAGCAGCAAGAAACGTCCAAAGGTATTGCATGGTTGTGGGTTGTTAGGGTTTGCTGAGGGTGGAGTGAAGTTTAGAGATCGGGAGAGGGCGTGGAAGGGTCTTTGAGCAGTGGGGCAAAGCGCTGTTTGATATCTTCGCGCAAACGCAGGCTCATGCGCTCCAGCGGCGGCAATTGATCAGGCTGCAGGTGGGGGCGCAATTCATCGTGCACTCTGAGTACTTGCAAATGCAGCTGGAACAACGCCCGCTCGCGGTCAAGGTCCATTTTTCGAGATGCTTCCTGCAGAACCGGCCGGATTTTCTTCTGCTGCTCGGTGCTGAGCTGCAATTCCCGGCCGAGGGTGACAATCGCCCGGTCCGTCCAATGGCTGGCGGCCTCAGCGGAGTTGCTGGGTGGAGGGGCTGGTGCGAGTGGAGGATTGCGGACCTCATGCCCGTACCAACCCACGGCGATGCCGCTCGCCAGGATCACGAGCAAGGCCACAGCCACTTGTCCACGTTGGAGGTTGCGGTTCATCGGGCATTAAAGAGGTGGAATTTCCAACGTGGAGGATGGCACGTCAAGCCGAAGTTGTTTTTTATGGCGGAGCGCAAAGCCCCCGACCACCACTGCTGCGGCAGCAGTGGCCAGTGCCAACCGCCAGGACCAGCGTTGCCACAGCAAGGCGAGAAACTCACGCCGAGCTTGCATCGCCCGGGCCACCACTCGCGCCACGAAACCCGCCGGTGCCTGTCTGCACGCCGGCTGCGGATGATCTGCGGCCTGTTGTTGTTGTCTGGCGGCGGCGGCAAACCGCTGCCATTGCTCCTCTGGGGGGATCGATTTCATGTTGACGCCTGTCTTTCCATGGCTGCTAGCCGCTCGCCCAGATGCCGCCGGGCTCTCATCGCGGTGACCTTGACTTTCGACTCGCCCCAGCCGGTCAATTTGGCCACTTCCCGCACCGGGCGTTGTTCCAAATCCAACAAGCGGATGACGATTCGCTCGCGTTCATTGAGGCCGGAGAGCAGCTTCTCCAACACTGCCAGCGTTTCGTCGGTGGCCGTGGCTGGGGGCATATCTGTTTCCTGCATCAATTGGCTGACGAAGGCGGCCTCCTCGGAATTGAGATCGGCGTAGCTAAGCACCCGTCGTGAGCGCAGGCCCCGCAGGCGGTCACGGCAGTGATTGATCGCGATCCGGGCCACCCAATGGTCGAAGAGGTCGTGCTCAGTGCGATATTGGTCGATTTTGGTGAAAACTTTCATGAAAACCTCCTGCACATCGTCATCGTCATCACTGCGGTTGGGCAAATGCGAGCGCACGATTCGGATGACTTGGGGGTACAAAACGTTGACCAGCCGGCGGGCGGCGGGTTCGTCTCCTTGCTTGACCAATTCAATTTTCATGGCCCCAAGTGGATCCTGTGGGTGTCTCCACAATTCAATTCAATATTCAGACGTTTAGTGGCTGGGCTTGGTTACAAGCAAACACAGGAGTTTCTTTTAATCCCAAAAAATCTTGACGGTTAGCACATGAATTTCAGGAGTCTCCAACAATCCCCAAAGATCCTGACGGTTGGCTTGTCATCTGTGGAGGGCTGTGTTGGATCAGTCGGACTGGCTGGCGGAGCAGGATGGGTCGCGGACGTTGGGCAACCAGAAGGCGGCGATGATTGCGGGAATGAACAGGAGTCCGTCGCACAGCAGAGCCAACCGGAAGTCGCCGACTACCGCCAGCAGCCCGAAGACGATGGTGCCAACGGCGGCGGCGATGCGGCCGATGTTGTAGCAAAAGCCAGCCCCGGTGGTGCGCAGCAGAACCGGAAACAGGGGCGGAAGATACATGGTGAACAAGGCGAAGACACCTGAGAAGAATCCGATCCATGGCACCCACAGCAGCAGCGCCTGATAGCCGCGCGGCACGCCGTAAGCACCGATGAAGCAGCCGAGGAAGCCCCCGAAAAAGATGACGATGGCATTGCGGTAGCCGATGCGCCGGGCCAGCCAAGCGGCGCAGAAGTTGCCGATGATCGACACGCCCACGACCAGGAAAAACACCCCAGCAACGAGCCGTTCGCGGTCCGCCACGGGCCACCCGCGCAATTCCGACAGGTTGCGGAAATGCTGTGGATTCCAGAAAATGAAAGCCCACCACCCGGTCAGTGAGCAGGCACAAACGACGATGGTCACCAGCGTGGTGCGCCGGACCCCGCGGCGAAATAGATCGCGGATGCCCGGCATGTTGCCGCCGGCGGCAGTGCGCGCATTTTGCCATTCCTCGGTTTCGGGCACTTTGCGACGAATCCAATAGACCATGAGAGCCGGTAGCACGCCGACCAGAAATACGTAACGTTCTGGAAACGCGGCCATTGCCGCGCGAGTTGCACAGGCGATGAGAATTCCTAGGTTGACGCCCATTTGCAGCACGGCGGCGATCCATGCCCGCCAGCACTTTGGCCAGGTTTCTGCCAGCAGGGAGGAACCGATCGCCCATTCGCCGCCGATGCCCAAAGCCGCCACAAAACGGAAAATGAGCAGGTGCCACCATTGGGTCGCCAGGCAGGCCATGCCGGTAAACGTTGCGTAGGTGAGGATGGTCAGCGCGAGGCAGCGAGAGCGGCCAAGCAAATCTCCGAGACGGCCGAAAAATCCGCCCCCCAGAGCCCAGCCAACCATGAATGCCGCCTGAATCCACGAGCTTTTCTCCTTCACTGCCGGGTCGGCCAGATCCACCACATGCAACAAATGCGCCACAAATGGAGCCGCTACCAGCGTGTACAAATGCATGTCCAAGCCGTCAAAAAACCAGCCGAGCCAAGCGGCAATGCCGGAGCGCCATTGGTGCGGGGTGATTCCGCGAAGCGTCGGGCGGGTGGGGGAGTTTGCCATGTTGCTGGCCGATTCTAGCCACGTGTTGCGCCCTGTGCAAAGCCAATCCTAGCCTTGGCAATTCATCGGTGTGTGGTTCGGGCTGGGCCTGCGCTCCATTTAAAGGGCGTCTGCATGGAGTGCTGCGCGAAGGCGGGGGCCGCCACGCCATTTTGGTTGGGACGGAAGAGCGGCAGCGTTCTCAACAACGTCAAGCCGTCTCGCTGGATGGTTGTTTCTCCAAACTTCACAGCTTGTCAATGGAACAGGGGCGGCTTACGCTTCGCCCGTGGAAACCGCATCATCCTCCGAGCCGTCGTGGCGTGTGTTGTTGGCCTCGGCCGTTGGCTGTGGGCTGTGTGTATTATTGGGGATTTATTTTGATCGGATTCCCGAGTTGCACAATCTGTCGCACGCCTGTTACGCCACGGCATTCTTGCTGGGTGGGTGGGATGCGGCGGTCGATACCTTGGACCGGATGAAACGATTTCATTTGGACATCCACTTTTTAATGTTGGCGGTGGCGATCGGGGCAGCGGCGATTGGTGCCTGGTGGGAAGGTGGGGCCTTGTTATTTCTATTTTCGCTGAGTAATGCGCTTGAGGGCTTGGCGTTGGCGCGCACCGAGCGGGAGATTCGCAGTCTTTTTCACGATGCGCCCAAGACAGCCACGCTGGTGGCCGCCGATGGCAGTGAGCGTGAGGTGCATGCCGATGGCCTGATGGCCGGGCAGACAATCCGGGTCCTGCCAGACCACCAATTCCCGGTCGATGCGCGGGTGCTCAGCGGTCAATCGGCGGCGGATGAATCATCGCTGACGGGGGAATCCGTGCCGGTGGAAAAGCAACCCGGCGATACGGTGTTCAGCGGCACGCTCAATACCTACGGCCCGCTGCTCGCCGAAGTGTTGCGGCCGCCCTCGGAAAGTGCCCATGCCCGTATCATCCGCCTCATTCGCGATGCTCAGGCCAGCAAGGCTCCCTCGCAACGCTTCACAGACCGCTTCGGCACCGGCTACACCATCAGTCTGCTCGCCCTCACGATCGTGATGTTTTTCGTCTGGCATTACGGTGCGGGTCAGCCTGCCTTCAACTCAACCGAGACCACCCGCTCCGCGTTTTATCGGGCAATGACCTTGCTGGTGGTGTGTTCGCCATGTGCTTTGGTCATTTCCATTCCCTCTGCCGTGCTAACCGGCATTGCCGCTGGTGCACGCCGCGGAATCCTGTTCCGCGGCGGCATCGCTTTGGAAAACCTCGCCACCATCCAACGCCTCGCCATGGATAAAACCGGCACTCTAACTAAAGGTGAGCTCGGCCTAGTTGCAATCGACTCGTCCGAGCCCGGTGAGGACGACGAGGTATTGGGCTTGGCTGCGGCTCTCTCGCGCCAATCGAAGCACCCGGTATCGCGTGCCATTGCCAATGCCTACCTGCTCAGCCACGGTCACGATGCGCCGGCTGCCACAACCCTCACCTCGCTGCCTGGCCAAGGTCTGCGGGGCGAGGTGAATGGCGAGATGACGGTCTTGGGCCGGCGTTCATTGTTTCCGGGGCATGCATGGATTGAGGGGTTGCCGGATCCGGCTCCTGGCCTCACTGAAGTGCTGGTTGCCTCGCCTGCACGGGCGGGTCGGATCCTGTTTCGCGATGCGCTTCGGCCTGAAGCCGCGATGCTTATCGACCAACTCCACGGCCAGAATATCCGCGTCACCATGCTCACTGGCGACCGCCCCCAGGCCGCTGAAATCGTTTCCAAGGAATTGCATCTGGACGATACCCAAGCCGGTCTGACGCCCGAAGGCAAGGTTGCCGCCATTCAGGCGTGGCGGGCCGCTGGCGAGAGAGTCGCGATGGTCGGCGACGGAGTCAATGATGCGCCAAGTTTGGCGGCCGCGGATGTGTCTATCGGCATGGGCTTGCGCGGTTCGGATGCCGTGCTTGAGCAAGCCGACGTGATCCTCACCCAAGACAAGCTTGAGCGAGTCCTCGAGGCGTTAACCCTTTCGCGGCGTTGCCGGGCGATCATTCGTCAGAACGTGGCCATCTCGCTGGGTGTGGTGGTTTTGTTGGCGATCTCAGCTTTGGGGGCTTGGATTCCGCTGCCGCTTGGCGTGCTCGGTCATGAGGGCT
>JBAXCM010000325.1:0-5515 GCA_037141475.1 Verrucomicrobiota bacterium
CTTCCAAGTTTTTCAAGCGCCTCGCCCCGTCCACCCGGTATTCCCTGATGTAAAATGGTGCGGGTTCTTGCGCCAAGATGCTCCCCAACGCCAGAGCGGACCACACAGCCAGCGCGGCTAGAAGGCGGGGGGCCGGTCTGGCAAATCGGGAGGAAGTTATCATTTTGGAGTTACAAGACCGCCGTCGGTTGAGCGTTTGACGAGGAAGGTGGCATCATTCTTGAGGCCGCCGCCTGCGGTTGCGTCAAAGTTCGTGATGCGATCCCGCAAGGCGTTGGCAACCGTGAGTTGGAGGCCCGCCAATCCACTTTGCGGCTTGAGAATCCGGTTGTAAACCCACGCGGTGTACTTCCCATTTTGGATATTTGAATTGGTGAGGGCCACGCCGTTGTAGCTCAGGGCGATGCCACGGTTGGCTACAGGCACATTGCCGCCGATGACGCGTGAGTTGGCATCGCTGGGTGTGACATAGCCGATGTAGTACCCGGCCGTCGCATTTGGATAAAGATACTGATAGGTCTGGGTGTCAGGGTCAAGATACTTGCCTTTGTAGGCGTCTGATCCAAGTGTTGTGGTTAGAGTGGCCGCGAGCAGGGCTCCTGTTGTGTAACCGCCGCTGCCCTGCGGACTGAAGATGCCGTTGAGGGTCTCGGCTGGCCATAGGTCCTGTGTGCCGACCACTCCGCCGTAGGTGACGCCGCTGGCTGTGGTTTGGGGGGTCGAGTACGTAGGTTGCCAGACGCGCACGGTGGTGGTGGTGCCAAGGCCGATTTCAGTGTATGCGCCGTATCGCTGGCCGGCATCGGTGTTGCGGCCAATGGCATAGACGATTTTGTTAGCGTCATTGGCAAAATCGCCCGTAAAGAGAGCCAAAGGCACAGCACCGCTGGTATAGAGCAACTGGGCGAGCTGGGTGGTGATGTTAGCTCCGGCCACCGGGAACCCCGGACTTGCATAAAACCCCAATGGCGAAACTCCAACAATCTCCTCTGTCACCGGACTGTAGGTCACGCCTTGATAGACGCCATTGAACGGTGAGGTGGCCTGGAAATTTGTCGAGAAACCGAAGTCCGCCTTGTTGATTTCATAATCACTACCAAGCACAGCAGCGTTTGAAGAAGGGTCCACGATGGCACCAGAACCAGTGCCGGTGCTGACGACAAAGCGCTGGTCAGTATTGCCTGCAATGGCGGCGATGCCGGCAAGAGCACCTGAGAATGACACCTTGATCACCACGGCATTGCCGGCGTAGGAGCCGTTCCATGCACCATAGTTGGCACCGGTGGCCACGCTGAGGTTGGCGGCGCTTGCACTGCCGTTGATGCCTTGAAATGTCCAACCGGGGGCAAGAATATTGGAGATGGCGGTTTGGGTTGCGCTGCGGTCTCCGTTGGAGCCGACGATTCGGATGACGGTTTGAGCGGAGGCTCCTTGGGTTGCGAGAAGCGCCAGTGCGCCGAGTGCGATAAGTTGAGTTGGTTTCATAGGATAGAGGATGGATGGTTTGTTAATTGATTGTTTATGTTGCGGACGTTGTGGATTATTGGGTCACCCCGACCTTGTAAAAGCCGGTGGGTCTTGCCACCCGGACGGGGTCGGTATCTACATATTGGATGGTGGCGGCTGTTGCGCCCCCGGCGATCGTGGCAATCAGCTGCCACGAGGCGGCAACAAGGTCCTGTGAGTAATAAATCAGATAGGTCCGGGCGGGAATGCTCTTGAAGCTTACTCCGGTGCCGGCTGCTGTCCGGGTGAGGGCTTGGATGCGGAAGAAATCGCTAGAATCGTTAGGGTTTGTGCCTGCGAGAATCTCATTAGCATCAGACACGCCATCGCCGTCGCTATCGACGGTCACCCGTGCTGGCAGGGCTGTGAACAGGAGCGTTCCGGCATCGCTGATTGAGAAATTGCCAACCCGTGATACACCTGCGTTGGCGATTTGAAAGAGGTCGAGCACGGTACCCGAGGATCCGCTGGCGAAGTTGCCTTCTATGCTGGCCCAGCCGCTGGTTGATCCAAAATCCGTGGTTCCTGGGGTGGCGACCTGGTAGTTATAGCTTGAGGTGTTAGCGGTGTTGGACTGGAAGGCGGCCACGCTGCTATTGGGGGTGGACTCGAGCACTCGGTACCCATAATTTCCGTTGAGCACGCTGTTGATCTGGCTGGATGTGGTGTTCAGCGAGATGGAATCGAGTGTGGGCCAAGCGCTGGCGATTGTGGTGAGGGGATTGCGCGGTCTGCTGCTGTAGAGTTTCGGGCTCACTCCGGAAACCAAACCGAAAATCCCCCAATATAGATCCTCGCGGGTGCTCCATGTGGCACCGTATTTTGCCGTGAGATCGGCACCGATGTCCCCCAGGCCGCTGACCGTGAAGGTGGTCCCCAGTGGAATTGCTAGGAAGGTCGTTTTCGACCCGAGTTTGACGATGTAGGACTCTGCGGCACCGTCGCCCCCGCTGGCACGGAAGGCAAGGTAGAGGTCACCGTTTGCCGGGGCAGGCACGGCCGTCGCGGAAGCCATCTCGGCCGCCAGCGCCAAACCGGCGATGGCTCCGAGGGCAGTTCTTGAAGGGATGGATCGAGGAATCATGGTTGAATTAGATGGAGGTAACGGATGCATGCCCCAGGGGGGATTTACCGGCGGCACGGCTAAACTCTACCATTTAATGTACTATTGGCAAGTTTAATTTCGAGTAAATTGATAAAATTAGTCAGGTATTGGCGATTCGCCCCCTTTATTGACGGTAGAAATTTTTTTGGTTGAACCCACGCGCCAACCAAAAGCGATGGACGTGCCAACCTATTTGGAATTTGAAGTTCACGCGGCTTCTCGGCTACGAACCCTCCTTTTTTGGGCAGTCCCCAAAGCAGCATTCACGGTGCCGCGACTGGCAAATTCGCCGCTGTTACCGCTTCCTCCCCAAAGATCAACCTGTTTGATGGAGCAAAGATTGCCTACGTCTCACTCAACACCCAAACGCCTTGCCCGCCTCGGAGCGCTTGTCCCTGTTAAACCAATCTGATAAAGAATCGGGTATGGATGCGACCGCATGAATGATGTTGCCGCGGATCGTGACGGATTCCGCTTCCCGCGAAAGCCCGGTTTAGCCATAACTCCCCCGCCTTGATTCGCGTCCCGCCATTCTTCCTGTTCCTCGCCGTCTTCCTGACAGGGTCGGTTTCTTTGCATGCCGCGGGCAGGACGGTCACCGGAAAGCAGTACGCAGCGGGAACCGACCAGACGTTTTCCTATTTTGCCGGGGGGCTGCCGCACGAGGTCTCCGTGGCGAGATCCACCGGTGGCAGTCTGACATACGGATATTCCACCGACGGTGCCAAAGACCTCTCCTCCGCCGTCTGGCCCGAGGTCACCTCAGGGATGTTCACCATTCCTCCTGCCACCCAGGGCTACGGCTATGATCGGGCGGGTCGCTTGAAGACCGTTGGCGACGCTTCGGGCAACCGCACCCTCGCCTATCAGAACGACAGCCTCAAGCAGACCACCTGGGATTCCGGGCCTCTCGCCGGTTATCAGGTTGTTAGGGAGCTTGCAAACGACGGTTCCGGCCGGGACGTCGGCTTCACCCTCTATCGCAACGGCACCGCCATCCACAGCGCCACGCGGGTTCCCTACGGCGTTTCCGGGGAAATCTCCGAAGTCTCCTCCGGTGGCCTGAGAATCGTGCTCGACAGGGACGACGCCCGCCAGATTACGGCTTTCAAGTGGTGGCGTCCCACCGACACCACAAATCCCGTCGTCACCCAGACATGGTCGCGCGGCTCGGCAGGGCGAATCCTCTCCGCGAGAATCCGCCGTCTCCACTGGGAGGACGTCAAGTGGGACCGCGGACACATTGAGATCGCCGGCCGCAAGGCGAAGACGGCGGCGCGGCGACTGGTCCCGCTACCCGACAACCTCAAGTCGTGGCTCGCCCCGTGGCGTGAGGAAACCGGGCCGATCATTTCCATCACCGACCCGTCAGGGGCGCTCAACGACATTGCCGTGAAAGCTCAGATCCCCGGTGGATGGCGTCAGAATGCCCTCAGACACTCGTTCATCAGCTATCGCGTGGCACTGACAGGCGACGTGGCACGGACGGCTCTGGAGGCAGGGAATTCCCCGGAAATGATCTTCCGTCACTACCGGGAGGTCGTGGCGGAGGATGCCGCCAAGGTGTGGTTCTCGATCACACCCCCTGATGGATGGCTGCCGAGCGAACTCAAGTGGAGCATCAGGCAACGACTGCGGAAGAATTCCTGACTTCAGGAAAACCTCCCGTGCGTTGACAGTGCCAACGGTGCGTAAGCATGAACACCATCGAACCCACCCTAATCAAGAAAAAGGAACTCGCCAAGCGCCTATCAGTCAGCACCCGGACCATCGACTCCTGGGTCGGCAAGCGGCTGATTCCCTACATCCAGGTCACTCCCCGCTTCTATCTGTACGAGTTCGACGCAGTGCTGGCCGCCATCCGCAAACACTACCAGGTGGAACCAGCAAATCGCGCCTAGCCGCCACAAACGAGAACGCCCCCGGACAGCGCGAGCCATCCGGGGGCGTTTTGGTTTGATGTTTTTCAGCCCTTGAAGCTTTGGTTGGGCTGGCCGTCGTCGAGCAGGTCGCCTATGCGGTTCACCGCGTCCTTGAGGATCGAGGCGGATGCGAACACAATCACGCCGACCGTGGGATCAACAAACGGGATGACGTTGAGGGCGGACACCAGGCCGGCGATCTTGCCGACGAAACTGAGGTATTTGAGTGCTTTCATGGTGACCGGGGCGCGGTGTCAACGGCACCCTACCCCGCCCATGCGTGCGCGTGGTTTTTCCGGCCAGAATGTTTGACGCACCATCAAAACAATGCACGCTTAGCCCCGAAAGGATCAATCCCGAAACTGTCGGTCTCTCACCGGCCACACCAAAGGCCCTGACGAGATGCGATAGGAAGTGGCCTTCCGAGTGTATCGCCCCCTGTTAGCCCCAATAATCGCATGAACGCAATCATTCCCGCCTTGTCCGCTCTCCTCGGAACCGTCATTGGTGGACTGATTACGTTCCTGACGACTTACCACCTCAAGAAAGCCGAGTGGAAGCAGGATGCTCTAACACGGGAGTTGGCCAAGAGAGAGAGTTTGTATTCAGAGTTTCTGGGGGAGTCTGGCCGGTTGCTTCTGCAAAGCCTCGACCATAAGTTCTCGAATTCAAGGGAGTTCCAGCAGATCTATGCACTTCAGGGGCGAATCCGGATGTGTGCCACGGATCCGGTGATGCAGGCATGTGAGCGGTTGGTAAAGAGCGTCCTCAATTCTCACAGGGCAAGCGGAGAGGCGGGCGCAGACGAAGGGTCCGATAGCCTGGCCCGCATCACCACGGGCCAGGAAATCACCTTCAACGGGTGGACCACCAAACCCGGCCTGTCTGAGGTTTCCGCAGGAAGCCGCTTTGCTGAGGCTGGCTTGCTTTTCATCCCGGCACTCAGGCCGCTAAGGCTGGAAGGAGCAATCGGGGGACAAGG
>JBAXCM010000326.1:0-5513 GCA_037141475.1 Verrucomicrobiota bacterium
TTTCCCCTCATCGCGGCGCAAGCTCCAGCGGTCGGCCAGCGCTACAATCTCGAAATTTAACTCATTCTTGGATTTGAGAAATGCAGGCAGCAGCGCGTCCTTGAAGCGATCTGAAAAGCCCACGCAGGCGACGTTGATGCGGCTGTTCGCTCCCACCACATTCTGGGACGGAGCCTGCCGCGCCTTGAGAATGCCCGGTAAGGCGCTGAGCGTGGCTCCTGCAGCGGCGCTTTTGATGAAATTTCGGCGGCTCAAAGGGGGCTGGAATGTCATGGTTTCTTGGGGTTAGGCGAAACGCGGATTCTTCAACGTCTCGCAGGCAGGGTAGCGGCTACCAGATCGACTTTCAAGGCCGAAACAAATTCCGTGAGGTCAAATCCTCCAGACGGAAAACCGATTCCAGGTGAGCGAGGCCGAACGATCATCGGGGTTGTTAGAACCCCAGACCCATCACCTGACAAGCATCTCCACCGTATGTTCCAGGCCGTCATCGCTCAGACGCAGGCAATCCCCAACAAGCCGCTCTCCATCAAGCGCAAGTGAAGGCTCATCGGCACCCTCGCCGGAAAGGCGCGTGACGCTGATGTGATAGATGGTCTGCCGGTACCGGTAGTGAATCTTGCAAGCCGGCCATGCGGCGGGCAGAAGGGGTTTCAGGCGCAATTTGTCACCTTCCAGGTTAATGCCTAACAACGTCTCCACAAGCAGGCGATACATCCAGGCCGCGGCACCGGTGTACCAAGACCAACCGCCACGCCCTGTATGCGGAGGGAGGGCATAGACGTCGGCGGCGACGACGTAGGGTTCGGCCTTGTAAGTGGCAACTTGTTCGGGAGTGGAACCATGATGGATTGGGTTGAGCAGCGAGAAGAGTTCCCAAGCGCGTTCGCTGTCGCCCAACAATGCAAAGGCTGTCGCACTCCATATCGCCGCATGTGTGTATTGGCCGCCGTTCTCACGCACTCCTGGAATGTAACCTTTGATATACCCAGGATTGCTAGATGAGCTGTCGAACGGTGGATCAAACAATTGAATCAGGCCAGTCTGCCGGTGGACGAGACGCTGGTCCACCGCAAGCATCGCTTGGCGCGTCCGGCCGGCTTCGCCCGCCCCACTGATCACCGCCCAACTTTGCGGCAATGAGTCAATCTGGCATTCGGCATTGGTCTGGGAACCAAGCGCCTCGCCATTGTCGAAGTAGGCACGGCGATACCATTGCCCATCCCACGCATGCCGCTCAATATTGTGCTGGAGACGTTGTGCCTGTTCGAGGCAGCGATCGGCAAATGCGCCATCCTGACGACCATGTGCCAGCGTAACACGCGCGCCAACCCAGAGCCCGCGGTTGAGGGGGTGCCAGTGCCTGGCACGCTCTGGATCAAGCCCCAAATCATCCCACGGCTTCGAGTGCTCAAGCACCTCGCGCATCGGCGCCGCATAAAACCGCAATTTTGATAGAGCCAGAACACCGTAGGAATCGATCCACGCATTTGGACCGCCGACGGATGTTTCCAAAGCATTGCGAAACCCGGCAGGGTACTGAGGAACTTGGTAGATTCGAAGATAGGTGCGGCGAACCAGGTTGCTGAGCCGCAGGCCGGGGATGAGGTCGAGCATGTCGAAGAGCTTGGCGATCTTATACCATGGATAGCCAGCCAGCCATTCGTCGGCACCCTCGCCGGTGAGCACCACCTTTTGGCCACAGGCATGCACACGGCGGGCTAACATGAGAAGTGCCGCGCACGATGTATCGATGACCGGAGCCTCAGCGGCCTGAATCAGTTGAGGATACATGGCGAGCGCATCGGCTGCCCTAAAGTCTAGCACCACGGGTGGTTTGGTGCCGATGTGGCGGGCTGACAGATTGGCCGCGCTCAGTTCATCGAGCTCGGGATCATCGACGCGGATGGTATAGGTGTTGATTGCCGGACCCTTGAGGCGGCAGGCCATGGCCACGATCATGCTCGAATCGAGACCACCTGATAGATAGGCACCCACCGGCACATCGGCACGCAACCGCCTAGCCACTGCTTTGAGCAGCAAATCCTCGAGTTCATCGGCCAGCAGGCGCGGGTCGCCGCAGGAGCCCTCATCCCCTTGATTGGGGAAGTCCATCCGCCAGTAACAGCGCTCAGCTAAAACCGGTGCCATGCCGCCTTCCGGGGTCGGCGTAATCTGCAAATAGTGAGCGGGAAGCACCATTCTCACTCCGTCAAAACACGTGAGCGGCCCCGGCATCGCGGCAAAGGTAAACACCTGATCCAGTCCCCAAAGATCGGCTTTGGCGGCCACCATGCCCGAGGCAAGGATTCCCTTGATCTCTGAGGCAAAGAGCAGCCAGTCGCCTTGCCGCGTCCAGTAGAGCGGACAAATCCCGAAGCGGTCACGCCCCAGCGTCAACTGATGGCGGCGTGCGTCATACAAGGCGATGGCGAATTGGCCGCGCAACCGTTCAAACATGCCCTCCGAGCATTCCTCCCACAGGTGCGGAATGATCTCCGTATCGCAGTGGCTGCGCAGGTGATGACCTCGTGCCATCAGTTCTTCGCGTTGCTCGACATAATCAAATAACTCACCATTGAAGACAGCGAAGGCGCTTTGATCCTCGTTGCAAACCGGTTGCTGTCCATCGGCCAGACCGACAATGCTGAGCCTGCGGGATCCCAGCACAAGGCCGGGCCGAACCAGGAACCCTTCCTCGTCCGGCCCACGATGCACGAGTGCACGGGTCATCCTCCTAACCACCCCTTCCGGCACCGCCCGCCTCCCGGCCAAGTCCATCACTCCAGCAATTCCGCACATAGGATATATATCATGGTTAAGCATGCCTGACTGGCAATCGCAATCTCGAGTCAATACGCGAGGCCCGCAGGGAAGTGAACAAAATTCCAACAGAGTAGGGTTTCACCCCATAGCAGGCGGTTTGCCTCGCGGATAACGTCTTCGCTACCTCCAATGCCTCAACTATAAACATGGCTCATTGGAGATTGCCAATAGACACCTCATCCGAAATTTCGCAGATTCTTTATGTCCCTCTTCCAAAATACTGACCGTTTGCCGACACTGGAGCCCCACCCAATCCATCAGGAAAATGTCAAGGATGGCATCGCCATCATCGGGATCGGTTGTCGCTTTCCGGGCGGAGTGAACGATGCCACGTCATTCTGGAAACTGCTAGCAGAGGGGCGCGAGGCGGTGTCTGATGTGCCCCCGGACCGGTGGAACGCCGCGCGCTTTTTCGATGCGGAACCGGGACTGGTGGGCAAAACCGTTGCCAAGCGCGGCGGGTTCCTCGACTCGATAGACCAGTTTGACCCGCAATTTTTCGGGATCTCCCCACGCGAGGCCCCCTACATCGATCCGCAGCAGCGGTTATTGCTGGAAACGGCGTGGGAGGCGATTGAGGATGCGGGGATGGTCTTGGATTTCGAGCATGGCACGGACATTGGAGTGTTCGTCGGAGTCTCTCACAATGACTACCAAGGGTTGCAACACACACCTACCGACCGCGTCGGCATCAGCGCCCACACACCTACCGGCAGCGCCCACAGCATCGCGGCCAACCGGATTTCCTATTGCCTGAATCTGAGCGGGCCGAGCCTCGCGCTGGACACGGCCTGCTCGTCGGCATTGACGGCAGTGCATGTGGCCTGCGAGCATATTCTGGCAGGCCGCTGTAAATCGGCGTTGGCGGGCGGAGTGACGGTGATGATCACGCCGGACGGATTCATCGGGTTCTCGCAAGCTGGGATGCTATCGCCTGAGGGCAAATGCAAGGCGTTTGACGCTGCGGCCAATGGCTTTGTGCGTGGCGAAGGAGCCGGAATTGTATTGTTGAAACGTCTATCAGATGCTCTCGCCGACGGGGATCCGGTCCACGCGGTCATCATCGGTTCAGCGCTCAATCAGGACGGGCATACCAACGGAATATCGCTGCCCAGCCCTGCTGCACAGACACGGCTGGTTCGTGAGGCGTGTGCGAATGCGGGCATTGATCCATCACGGGTGAGTTATGTCGAGGCCCACGGCACGGGCACGGCGGTGGGGGATCCCATTGAAGCCCATGCCCTCGGCGAGGCGTTGTGCGCCACACGCCCGGCAAATTCCCCGTTAGTCATCGGATCCGTGAAAACCAATCTCGGTCACTTGGAAACCGCATCGGGTGTGGCAGCCTTGGTCAAGGTGGCGCTCATGCTCAAACATGGCAAAATCCCTCCCAGTCTAAATTTTGAAACGCCCAATCCAAACATCGACTTCACGGCTCTGAAGCTGCGGGTGGCCGTAACGACCGAAGCGTTTCCTATCAGCCATGGCATGCGCACTGCGGGCGTGAATTCGTTCGGGTTCGGCGGGGCAAACGCGCATGTCGTACTAACGGAAGCGCCGGCGCTGGTGCAGGTATCACGGGTGCTGATGGATGGGAATCGCGCTTGGCCACTGGTGCTCTCCGCACGGTCCGAGGAGGCATTGCTGGCAGCAGCCTGGCGCTTGGCGGCGTGGGTGGACGATCACTCCAAGCTCAATGGCGGGTCGCCGACGTTGGCAGATCTGACGTACATGTTAGGCTCTCGGCGCAATCATCACTCGCACCGGTTGGCATTCACAGCGCGATCTCTTGCCGAAGCGGTGCAGGAACTTGGAGCGTTTTCACTGGAAAATACGGGCATGAAATTTCGCACGGCGTTCACGCCTCGGCGCGAGACGGCAGCGCGGGTTGTGTTTGTCATGAATGGTCAAGGTGCACAGTGGTGGGGGATGGGGCGCGAACTCATGCGCCATGAAGCGGTGTTCCGGCGGATGATCGAAGCCTGCGAAAAGGCTATCCAACCATGGGCAAAGTTCTCGCTGATAGAAGAACTCGCACGATCGGAAGCTGATTCAAATATGCAACGCACCGAGGTGTCCCAGGTGGCGATTTTTGCGATGCAGATGGCACTGGCGGCGCTGTGGAAATCGTGGGGCGTGCTGCCCGCAGCAGTTGTGGGCCACAGTGTGGGCGAAGTGGCAGCCGCCTGCGTCGCGGGAATTCTGACGTTGGACCAAGCTGCCAAAATCATTGTTTTGCGAGGCCGTCTCATGGAACAATGCTCGGTTTCTGGCGGCACCATGCTGGCGGTGGGCATGCTCCCGGAGGAAGCTCAGGCGGTGATAGACCGCCACGACCCGCAAGTATGCATTGCGGCTTTCAACGGCCCGCGCTCACTCACTCTGGCAGGACTGAGAACGTCGCTCGAGACTATTGCCGCTGAGTTGGAATCTCTAGGAGTGTTTGCCCGATTCGTGCCGGTGAGTCACCCGTTTCATCATCCCATGATGTATCCTGCAGCGGATGCGCTGCAGGCTGAAAAATACGCACGCTATTCCAATCTGATGTCGGCATCACAACCCTTTGTGGTGGACGAGATTTTGGCCAGTTACCGCTTCGACGGGCACCAGCAAGTGCTCGACGTGGGCGGCGGCCAAGGAACCTTTTTGTCGCGCCTGGCACGCCACGCGCCCCAACTTTCGCTCAC
>JBAXCM010000327.1:0-5509 GCA_037141475.1 Verrucomicrobiota bacterium
GGGCTAGGGTTTTCATCACAGACATCACTCAAGCGGGAGTTGACCAGTCTGTGACCGACCTCAAAGCCGCTGGCGCGGATGCTGCGGGTCTGGCAGCCAACGTCACCGTTGAAACGGAGGTGGCAGCCGTGGTGGGTGCTGCGGCGAGTTTCGGGGGTGGGGCTGTAGATATCCTTGTCAATGTGGCCGGGGTGGTTGGGCAGGGAAAAGTCGAAGAGATCACAGAGGAGGAATGGAACCGCATTTTCGACGTGAATTGCAAAGGCACATTCTTCTTTACCAAACATGTGGTGCCGCTGATGAAGACGAGGCAATCGGGCAAGATCGTCAATTTTAGTTCAAAATCCGGCAAGACGGGTTCGGCGTTGATGAGCCCGTATTCAGCTGCCAAAGCTGCGGTGATTGGTTTCACGCAAGCATTGGCCTATGAGTTGGCAGATTTCGGCATCACGGTGAACTGTCTTTGCCCGGGCATCACGGATCATACTGGCGTCTGGACCAACGTCAGCGCCGGGTACATCCAAAACCTGGGTAAATCGCGGGAGGACGTCATCAAGCAGTTCACGGCCAAAGTGCCGCTCAAGCGTTTGGCGCAGATCGAAGACATCGTGGCGGTCACCTTGTTCATGGCATCCAGCGGTGCCGGATACATGACTGGCCAGGCGATCAACGTCACTGGCGGCCGCGAAATGCACTGAATTTTCCACTACCCCCCATGCAAACCTTCACCGTTTCCCAAGTCGCGGCTACCATCGATCATGCCGTGCTCAAACCGAGTTTCACCGATGCGGATATCCGGGCCCATGCGGCCATGTGCATCGCCCGAAGCGTCAAAAGCATGTGCGTCCGGCCCTGCGATGTGGCCCTCGCCGCCGAATGCCTCGCCGGTAGTAACGTGCTCGTGTCAGTGGTCATTGGCTTTCCTAACGGCCACCACCGGCCGGAGGTCAAGGCGCTGGAGGCAAAACTGGCGATCGAGGACGGTGCCCGCGAGCTGGATATGGTCATGAATATCGGCAAATTTCTCTCCGGCGACTTTGAAGCGGTCCGGCGCGACATTGCCGCAGTGGTTGGCGTTGCCAAACCACATGGGGTGCTGGTGAAGGTCATTCAGGAGAGTGGCTACCTCACGTTGGAGCAAGTGGCCCAAGCCTGCCTCATCAGCGAGGAGGCAGGCGCGGATTTTGTAAAAACCTCCACGGGTTTTGGCCCTGGCAGCGCCACACCGGAGATCATCGCTGTGATGCTCGACACCGTCGGCGGCAGACTCTCCGTGAAGCCCTCCGGCGGTATCCGCGACTGGCAAACCGCCGTGAATTACCTCGCCCAAGGAGCCACCCGCCTCGGCGTCGGGTCCACAGAAGCCGTGCTCGATGGGGGGACTGCCAATGACAACTATTAAGGCCGTGGTCTATCACGGGCCTCGCGACGTGCGCTGCGAGTCGCTGCCGATGCCGGTTTGCAACGCCGGGGAAATCCGCGTACAGGTGGATGCTTGTGCCGTTTGCGGATCGGATTGGAAAGCCTACAAATCGGGCAATCCACGGATGCGTCCGCCCATCACCATGGGGCATGAATTCAGCGGGCTCATTGAGATGATTGGTGCCGGGGTGAGCGGATTTTCCCACGGTGAGCGGGTGGTGATGGCCACTTCGGTGTCCTGCGGCGAGTGCCTCTATTGTCGGCGCGGCTGGCGCAACCTGTGCAGCGACCTGCGGCCGATGGGTTTTCACTACAATGGTGGCATGGCGGAGTTTGTGACAATTCCCGCTAGAGCCATCCTGCAGGGACATGTCGTGAAAGTCCCGCCCACCATCAAGCCGATCCACGCCGCCCTTGCAGAACCTGTTAGTTGTTGCGTCAATGCTGCGGAAAACTGTGGCATCGTCCCTGGCGACGTCGTCGCCGTGCTCGGTGCAGGCCCGATGGGCATCCTCAATGCCTGCGTCGCCCGCGAATTTGGCGCAGCGAAAATCATTCTCAGTGAAGTCAATCCGGCACGCCTCAAACAAGCTGCCGCATTCGGATTCAATCGCCTCGTCAACCCGGCAGCCGAAGATCTGGCAAAGGTTATCATGGACGAGACCGGCGGCTATGGTGCCGATGTGGTCATCGTTTCCGCACCCGCCGCGCAGCCTCAGGAACAAGCACTGAGCTTGGTGCGCAAGCGTGGCAGCGTCTGTCTGTTTGCCTCGCTGCCCGCTGGCAACAGCATGCTCAACCTCGACAGCCGCCCGCTGCACTACGGCGAACTGCGAGTGGTCGGCACCAGCGATTCAACCGCCGAGCACGTCCGGCGTGCCGTCGAATTGATTGCCGGTGGCTCACTGCTAGTGGAAAAAATTGCCAGTCATCTCTTAAAATTCGATGATATCCAAGAGGCCTTTGAGCTCATGGAAAGCGGCGAGGCATTGCGGGTGGTGCTAACCCCTTGATGCCGGGCTTCAATGAGTGGCGGCGACGGCGGGTTTCCAGTTGCGGGTGATGGCCACCGCCACGCTGCCTTGAATCATGGTGGAGTGGCCGCTGCGAATGCCGGTGCTGAGGGTTTGAATGGTTTCCAATTGTTCGCGGATGACTACCGGATAGACTAACGATAACCAGACTTTGCCGGAGCTGATCGATATATCCTCGTCAAATACCTCCCCGTCCAGTCCCACCACCTCTGCTTGCCGGTAATTCCCCGTCACCGAAAATACCCCGCACGGGTGGCCGCCGCTCACCTCAAACGCCTCGAGGGTGAGCACCAACGAGCCGCTCGCTCGTTCGTCCAACAATAATCCCAGAGCCTCCCCGGTCAGAGGCACGCTGTCGCCCGGTTTGAGCCGCCGTTTTCCCAACCAATCCCTGCGTGGCAGGACGCCTGCGCTGCAGCCAATGGTCCCCAAATGGCGTTCGAGATTGCGGCTCCAAACGGCAAGCTTGAAGTCGTCGGAGTGAACCGCCTTCCACCCATTGCCATCACTTACAAAGCGGCTCTGGCATCCCGTCAGCTCCTTGATGGCGCTCAACTCATCCGTCGCAGCGGGGGCGGCCGCCGCAATCGCCGCCTCCTGCTCAGCCTTCGCCTGCTCAAGCTTGGATTTGCTAGATTTTCCCTTCTCAACCTTCGGCTTCTCCGGCTTTGGCTTGGCCGCTTTTGCCGCTTTGGCCGCCTTCTCGGCCTCCACTTTGTCCGCCTCGGGTTTGCTAAAGCCCGCGCTTTCCATCGTCAGATCCAGCTGTTTGCCGGCCCGCTCGTAACGGGTCACGAAATACCTAGTGCCTGAAAAGGCGGCCACTTGGTTGCCAATAGCGGATTTGACGACGATGCGGGCCGCCTCAAACGTCAGACGGCGGTCTTCCTTGACATGTAGATACTCGGGAAACGGCAAATCCTTGCGAAAAACCGCCCCCTCAGCCGTTTGATCCACCAACGCCTGAAGCAGCGGATCCGCCTGGGAACCTCCCGCCTTGCCCCCCTTGGCCGCAGATTTCGCCTCCATCGCGTGTTTCGCCTTGCTGACCACATCGCGGATTCTCTCACACGATACGACGCTCAGACCGAGCACAGCAAGGCATAGCAGGCGTTGGATCCTCATTTTCATAGGTGGGACTATGATCGGACCTTCCGTTCCAGTTGCTGATTCATCTCGGCAGCCGGATTCTCTTCGCCAAGCTCACCAACGATCACAGCTGGCACTCCAGCCACCGTCGTGTGCGGCGGCACATCGGCTAGAACCACGCTCCCCGCACCGACCTTGGCCCCGGTGCCAATAACCACCCGTCCGAGGATTTTGGCACCAGCCCCTAACAGCACGCCGGAACGCACAATCGGATGGCGATCGCCCGTTTCCTTGCCAGTTCCACCCAAGGTCACTTCGTGCAAAATAGACACATCGTCCTCAATGATGGCAGTTTCTCCGACCACAAAAGAGGTGGCATGGTCTAGCAAAATTCCGCAGCCGATGCGAGCGGCCGGGTGGATGTCC
Organism: Verrucomicrobiota bacterium; assembly: GCA_037141475.1. Lineage (GTDB taxonomy): Bacteria > Verrucomicrobiota > Verrucomicrobiia > Verrucomicrobiales > Akkermansiaceae > Luteolibacter. The sequence goes on from JBAXCM010000327.1 coordinate 3,972, forward strand.
ACCGCAAAAGATTCACTGGCAATGCTCTGCAGGTAGAGCGCGAGCCAACGTCGCCCGTCCTGCCACAATTGATGGGATACCCGATAGGTGCTGAGCGCTAGGAATCCTTTAAAAAACAACACCGGTTCCAGTGGGGAGAAGCACGCCGGATCCCGCTCGTACATGGCCACCAAATCCCGGGCGACGCTGCGCACCAGCAACGGATGGCTTTCGAACACCCCGCTGAATAAGGGCTCCATGCAGGGTCGCGGCATGTCCGTCCGCGCTAGCCGGCGACCAAGCCGCGCCCCCAACGCTGCGGCTAACGTCCCCCGCGATAAGATCACGTCTTCCACCAGAGGCCCGAGCAATGGCTCTTCCTCCAAGATGCGTGCGGCCTCGGCGCGAAGCGTTTGCCAGACGCTGGCCACGTCAATGCCGCCGCCCCGGCACAGGTTGACGGTGTTCTTGCTGGCCGGTTGGCTCTGGATATGTTGCATTTCGCCCATGAAAATCTCGCAGAAGTTGGAATACGCGTGCCGGGCTCTCACCCAACTCGCCAAGCACCATGACGGCAGGACTCTTACACGACTTGACGACCTCGCGCAACGAGAAGCCATCTCCAAAAGTTTTTTACTGCAAATTCTCAACGATCTGCGTCGCGCCGGGCTCATCGAGAGCTGCCGCGGTGCGGCCGGCGGCTACCTGCTAGCTCGCCCGGCCGACGCCATCAGCCTGCGCCAAGTGGTCGATGCCGTAGATCCCTCACTCCTCCAAAACTCAGTCGGCTCAGCCGGTGAATCCGGCCCAGCCATCCAATCCGTCTGGGAAAAACTCTCTACCACCTTGCGTGATGCCCTTGAGCAAATCACCCTTGAAAGCATTTGCGCCGACCAAAGTTCGCCAATGTTTTTCATCTGAGGGAGACCAAACTCACTTGCAAACGACCGGCTTCGGCTGTGAAAACACCCGTAATCACGCACAGGTCCTTCACGGGCACCCTTTCCACTTCATTGCAAGCGCTCAATCTCGTCGTTGGCCAGACCTGTGATGGCACTGATGTCTTGCGAAGAAAACCCCTTCAACTTCATGGCAAGCGCCGTTTCGCGCAGCATCTCGGCGCGGCCTTCGAAGCGGCCTTCCGCTATACCTTCCGCCTTGCCATCAAGCCTGGCGGTGTCAATCTGGTTGTTGAGGCGGCTGCGATTTGAGCGGTAGGCATCGTAGGCACGCTGCTCGCTTTTGGGGAGTGATTCATACTGCAGGCGCTCCCGAACCCGGTCGATCCCCTTGGCGTGGAAATCCTCCTTCAGATCATAGTTTTTTAGGTAATATATCCATTCGTCGAGGCTGCTTTTGGCGACGTTATCGAAGTTATCGATTTTGATGATATAGTACTCTGGATAGATTTTGCTGACTGCGTCATACTTGAAGGCTGCGGCCTGCCGGTTGCTCAAGGTGAGGACATCGTCCTGATGGATGCCACGGAATTCAGTCTTGCCGTGATAGACATAATCCTTGCCGTGGCCGAGATCGAAATACACCAGATTGACCGAGTA
>JBAXCM010000328.1:0-5489 GCA_037141475.1 Verrucomicrobiota bacterium
GCGCACACCTCAATCATAGCTTAGCCACTGGCCTGAATTTCGGGGTCCACCTCAATGGGGCGGTGCGTCCTGTCAAGGGCGTGTTGTCCATCGCCTTGGAAGCTAAGCGCCGCGGCCGCACCCGCTTGTTGGTGCCGGATGATAACGCAGCGGAAGCCGCCATCGTCGATGGCATCCGGGTATTTCCCATCCGCTCACTGCGCGAGGCTTGGGAATTTCTAACTGACAAGAAAGTCATCCCGCCCTTCACCCTAGATCGACGTGCATTCTTCAATGCCCATCGGACGTATGAGACTGACTTCGATGAGGTCAAAGGCCAGCACCACGTCAAGCGTGCTTTGGAGGTCGCTGCGGCAGGAAATCACGGCCTCCTCATGGTCGGAGAATAACACCAGTGACCCGCGCCCAGTTGGTTTTTTGGTCTTGACACGTCACCTGGATACATTAGATTCCCTTTATGAAGACTGTAACAATCAATGTATCCGAGCCGGTTTACGAAGATTTTCAGATCTTTGCGAAGCGGGTTGATCGCAAGGCATCGGAGCTGATCCGGGAGGCGATGGAGCTTTACCGGCAAACGCACATGCAGCGGCGAACGAGCTTGCGGAAGCGCAATCCGGCGAGCGTGGGCGGCCCGATCCAGGCCTTGACGGCGGAGGATGACGTACTGGAGGAGATGCTTGATGATTCACGGAATTGACACGGATTTTTTGGTTGCGGTTGAGGTCAAGGAGCATCCCTTTCACTGCCAGGCCGATGCATTGCTGACGGCGTTGCTAAAGGAGGGCCATGATTTGGCGGTGGTGCCGCAAACGCTGGCGGAGTTCATCCATGTGGTCACCGACGCCAGGCGGATGCCGCAGGCGTTGAGTCTGACCGAAGCGATCTCACGTGCCGGGCATTGGTGGCAGGCTGCGGAAGTGGTGCGAGTTTTTCCAGATGGGCACGGTGTGACGGATTTTTTCGAGTGGTTGCGGGTTCATCAATTAGGGCGCAAGCGTCTGCTGGACACGCTGCTTGCCGCCACTTTGCGCAGTGCCGGCATCCGCAAGATCATCACCAACAATGAGGCGGACTACCGGGTGTTCGGATGCTTTGAGATTGTGACCTTCCGTTGAGACCTCTCCGTCCTCGCACGGCACCATTCTTGGCGTGATGCGAAGCCCAAACAACACGGGAATTGTTTTGCCCGCTTGTTTCCGCTTGCCGACGGGGGTTGAAATGGGCAGTGTTTAGATGCTCATATGATTACCCGACTTTTTTCAGCGGCCTTGCGCGGCGTGGATGCCCAGGAGGTGGAGGTGGAAGTCAACGCCCACGGGGCTGACAAACCCATCATCATTATCGTGGGTTTACCGGATGCTGCGGTGCGCGAATCATCGCAGCGGGTGTCTTCGGCGAGCAGCAAGCGGGCCTTGCGCCGGATGAGCCGGCGACCTTCCTTGATTTTTTGCACGTAGAGTTCGTTAGGAACCTGGCGATCGACGAGATGGTCGCGCAGCTCGCTGTAGTCGATGCTTTTGTAGCTGGTGATTTGCTTCATGCCCATGTGCTTGTCGACGTATTTGAAGTCGTTCTCTTGGATCCAGCGGTTGAAAATGAGCCAGACCATTTCCTTGGCAGAGCGCTCCAAGTCGTCGGTGAGGACGGCGATTTGCGCGACGTTGCCTTCGGCGTTGGTGGCCCGCACGATGAGTTGGCGCATCGCGGGGTTGTGGGCCCATGGCTGGTCGATGACGCTGAACTGATAGAGCCGCACGTCGCGCGAGTTGTTGCGCGGGCGCTCGACCCCGAAACGGGTGGTGGCACGCGTTTCATCCCAGGGGCCGGGGGTGTAGCCCTTTACGCCAAAGTAGGCTTTGATCTCGTTTTGAAGCACCTCGCGATGGTTGCGGCAGCGTTGGGTGCGCAACTGTGGCCAACGCCCCGCGATGAACTCCCTGATGGCGGGTGTGAGCTTGCGCGGCGCTCCGAAGAGCATGCGCTGCAAGGCCTCGGGATCACCCGAGTCAAGCGCCAGCCCCCAGGCGCGGATCGTCTTGTGATCCAGATCAAACAACTCCTCCAATACGGCAACTTTCACATCAGCGTTGTAGAGCCTGGCAATTAACATCCGATGCGCGGGATGATCGGCGGCGGCGGGAACCACCTCCAGCCGCTCCAGTCCGTAGTAAACGTGGAGGAATCGCCCGTCCTCTGAGGGCACCCCTCTACTCTGTTGCTGCCAGAATGACGGCGTGTATTATGGTCCTAGAGGCACTGCTACAGATACAAACCCCTACGGAACTAGGAAATAATTGCTTCATCCGTACAGACAGCACCAAGTCAATTGACGTCTGCAACATAAATTTATATTGTTGCTTTAGGCCGTCGATTCCACAAAACACCATGAATACTAATTCGGCAACCATTTTATATGGCATCCATAATATCAGCAGTGCTTCGAGGTTCAAGGAACACTGGGAAGTAGAGGAGGATTTGTTATGCATTAGCACTTTGCTGCAACGTGTTATTCGGCTGTTGCTTATTCTTGGTGCGTTGCTTTCCTTCTCGCAGGCGCTTCGCGCAAATGGTCTAGAATTGCGCTATTACACTGCAGACGAAGACGGTTGCCGCGAAGTCTTCAAGATAATTTCTCGTGCTGACCGTAAGTTAGAGTGCGATGGGGGGATGAAATTCACAATTGGCATTGGACGGGTAATTGGCAACTCATCTCAATTGATCAAGTTTGATTTTGACGAGATCATGCCATTTCTCATCAAGGAAAAGCATAAGGATATGTTGGTGGTTTGGTTGGGGCTGGGAATCATGGCAAATGACGATACTACCGTTCGTGAGTCTGTCCGAAAACTTTCCGAAATGATGAATTCCCTCGGCTACAAACGTGTGATAATTATCGGAGCAGGTGGTGGCGGAGTGCATTATCTCGCCGATACCGCAATAGGTCAAACGAAGACGAACAAAAACAAGGCTAAGTCGAAGAAGTAGGAGTCGGTGGTATCTGTTAAAGCCTGAATTATCATCGTGGCAATTTACCAAATTCACATCGTAGGTGTTAGGGCGTTATTTCCACGCTTTCATCGTGATTTGGTGCCGCTTTGGTCGTAATATCCGCCGGATTGTTCCACAGGACATGGCGCGTCCAATTGCCTGCCGCGGCCGGGGCTTTGCCCCAGACCCCAGGATTTTCAAGGCATGGACGGATGCTCACGGCAAGACCCACCCGGCCGAGACCGGCAAGATAGCCTGAAGATTTTCCTTCCTTTAGCCGCCCTGAGCCGCTATCACTGTGCTTGGAAAATGGCCTACTTCAGCACAGTAAGCGCACCCGAGCGCCGCAATCCCACCGGAAAAAACCGCGTCTGGGATTTTTTTCCGTTGTCTAACGAAACGCACCCGGTGAAACGCCGCCAGCGCGCACAACCGCGCCGGAAAATCGGCCCTACGGCTATGAAAACCGCGTCGGGTATCCCCTATTGGCCGTCCAGGGACCCCATCGGGGAACGGGGCGGGATCAACCTGTATGGATTTGTGAGAAATGATGGAGTTGATCAGATTGATTGGATAGGGTTATCTGATTTCCTCAGTCCTCATGTGTTTGACCCAGTATCCGCCTCATCTATGCAGCGGACACGTGATGTTGAGGCGCTTATTAACGCACTAACGGATTTAGAGGCGATTAAGGGAACACGCGATGGAAGAGCTTGTTTTGAAATTAGGTTATATCGAGATGTGAGTGACCGCAATGCGAGTCTACGTGGAATCAATGGTGATTGCGATCTAATCTACCAGCTATCACACGGAAAGCGTGACAAAACCGATCCGAATGAGCGCAGGCATTATCCTAGCGAAACATTCATCGAGCAGCAGGGTGATCTGTGCTTGACACCGTGGGCTGGGTCGTCAGGCTGCGCAGCGTCACTGACATCACTCATGAAAAAGCAAATCCGCTTCCACCTCCCGCTGCTCGCCGCGTTGGCCCTTGTGGCCGCCCCGGCGCTTCACGCCCAAATCACGGCCGGCAACGTCCGCGCCGCCCAACGCACCGGCACCAAACTGGTTGATATCGACTATGACATCACCGGCATTGCCACGCCATGCATCGTCATTCTCGAAATTTCGTCGGACGGCGGCATGACTTGGACCGTGCCCGCCACCGCTCTAACGGGAGCAGTGGGCACCAACGTCACGCCCGGCACGAACCTGCGCGTCACGTGGAACGCGGGCTTGGATTGGAACAACCAAACGTCCGCTCAAACAAAATTCCGCTTCAAGGTGAGCGATTTTCTACCGGATCTGGCGGACTTTGCGATGATTCCAGGCGGCAATTTCACCATGGGTGATGCGCTCGATGGCCTGGTTAATGCCACGCCGCACACGGTCAATGTGAGTGCGTTTTATATGCAAAAGAAAGGAGTGACCAAGGCGGATTGGGATGCGGTGAGGAGTTGGGGGCTGGGCCATGGTTACGCCGATCTGGCCGCAGGTGCGGGCACGGCGGCGAACCATCCGGTGCAGACGGTTTCTTGGTACGACGTGGTGAAGTGGTGCAACGCGAAGAGCGAAATTGAGGGGCTCACTCCTTGTTATTACACGGACGCAGCTCAAACGGCGGTGTTCAAAACGGGTGCTAACAACATTGACAACACGATGGTGAAATGGAGTGCCAACGGTTATCGTCTGCCCACCGAGGCGGAGCGTGAAAAGGCGGCACGCGGCGGCTTGATCGGAAAACGCTATCCGAATGGCGACTCGATCACGACAACGGATGCAAATTACAATGGAAGTGTCGGCAGCACAACGGCGGTCGGGACGTATGCGCCCAATGGTTTCGGGATCTATGACATGGCAGGGAACGTTTGGGAATGGTGCTGGGATGGGTATGATGCTGGCTATTACGGAGTTTCACCGGCGACGGATCCTACCGGGCCGTCCGGCTCGACCCGCGTGTTCCGCGGCGGTCTCTGGCACAGGTACGCCGACGCCTGCCGCGTTGCCTATCGCGACTACGGCAGCCCGGGCGGCGCGGACGGCAACATCGGGTTCCGTCCTGTCCGCAGGTAGGAGTTTTCCTCTGAGCACCAGTGAGAACAGAACAGACAGAAAAGGCTAGCAGGGCAGGCTGGGGGCTGAGGGACGAAGCCACCGCTTTTCATTGGCAACGACGCCATCATTTCTAACCTCCCACTAACTGACACTATGAACCCCCCAAAATCCCACCGCACTCTGGCCGCACTTGCGGCGATGTTATTATTTCAATCACCGGCGGCCCGCGCCACTTGGGTCACCGCCGAGTCATCCAACATCAACGTCGAGACCCGCTGGGTTCTGGCGGAATCCAGCAACATTCGCGTCGATACCCGCGACTATGCCTATCTAATCGTCAACGCGCCCAACGGCACGGTGGAGCCACCTGACAGGCAATTTGTTCCCAACACCCCGGTCTTGCTCACCGCGACCCCGGACACCGGTTACGTGTTCAGCAAGTG
>JBAXCM010000329.1:0-5488 GCA_037141475.1 Verrucomicrobiota bacterium
GTGGTGCCCATTCCGATGCCCCCATCGAGTTCCAAGAGTTCATGATCATGCCGATCGGCGCGCCAACCTTCCGCGAAGCCATCCGCTATGGCGCAGAGGTCTTCCACTCCCTCAAAAAAGTCCTGCACGACCGCGGCCTGTCCACCGCCGTCGGCGACGAAGGTGGCTTTGCCCCTACCCTCAAGAGTGCCGACGATGCCCTCAGCGTCATCGCTCTGGCTATCGAAAAAGCCGGCTACAAACTCGGCATCGATATCGCTATTGCACTGGATGCCGCAAGTTCCGAGTTTTTCGATAAAGACAAAAACGCCTACGTCTTCAAGAAGTCCGACAAGTCCGTCAAAAGCGCCGAGGAACTCGTCGCCTATTATGCCGAACTGCAGAAAAACTACCCTATCATCTCCATCGAGGACGGCTGCGCCGAGAACGATTGGGCGGGTTGGAAGGTCCTAACCGACAAACTCGGCAAGACGACTCAGATTGTTGGCGACGACCTGTTTGTCACGAACACAGAGTTTTTGGCGAAGGGCATCAAGCTCGGCGTGGCTAACTCAATCCTCGTCAAGGTCAACCAGATCGGCACCCTCACCGAAACCTTCGATGCCGTCGAAATGGCCAAGGAAAACGCCTACACCGCCGTACTAAGCCACCGCTCCGGTGAAACCGAGGACGCTACCATCGCCGATATCGCCGTTGCTACCAATTGCGGTCAAATCAAAACCGGCTCCATGAGCCGTTCCGATAGAATCGCCAAGTACAACCAACTCCTCCGAATCGAGGAAGAGCTTGGTGATGACGCCGTGTTCGGTATTCACAAGATGAAGGTGCTGCGCTGACTATCCTCGCGCATCTCTATCTCTTGCATTGTAGCGGCGCGTCTATGACCTCCGATGACGGTGAACCGTCATGAGACAACACTTCCTTCCGGAAATCGTCATCTCATTCAAACCAGCGCTCACAGAGCGCCGCTACAACGCACCTCAGATACCTCGCGCCACCACAAAGCTGAAATCTGGACGGTTGGCACACCGTTTCCTAAACGCTAATATCACGGTTTAACATGCATCACATGCACAAACCGCCTCGAATCTGTCTATTTCCTCTTGGCAGCGACCGCCTCAAACACTCTTGAAGTGCTCGAGAGTGGCAGCAAGTGCCTCTTTGAGGGAATATCGTGGAATCCAACCGGCCGCGCGAAGCTTTTCGGCGCTGGCCCGCGAGTGATTGACGTCGCCCGCACGAGTCGGTCCGTGGAGAATCCGAGAGGTGGAGCCAGCAGCATCTATCAACTGCTGGGCTAGCGCGTTGATGGTCAGTTGGCCGCCATAGCCCACATTGAAGACACCGTTGACGCTTGGATTACCGGCGGCAAAAGTCAGGGCACCGACGATATCCTTGACGTAGATGAAATCGCGCGTCTGCTCACCATTGCCGAAAACTGTGATGTCTTGATGGCGCAAGACCTGCTCAATGAAAATGGGCACCGCCGCAGCGTAGGCTCCTTTGGGATCTTGGCGCGGACCAAACACGTTGAAAAAACGCAGCGCCGCAGTTTGAAGACGCCCTTCTCGTTGATAGAGGTCGAGGTAGTATTCGCCATCAAGTTTGGTGATGGCGTAGGGGCTGCGAGGTTCCGGCAACATCGTCTCCACTTTGGGCACCGTCGGGTTATCCCCATAGACGGCAGCCGACGAAGCTAGCACTAGCTTCTTTACGCCCGCGTTGGCCGCCGCTTCCAGCACAGTGAGCAGCCCACTGACGTTGATCTCAACACACTCGGCAGGCTTGGCCATCGATTCTGGCACACTCACCAGGGCCGCGAGGTGAAACACATAATCGACGCCACACATGGCTTGTTCGACCAGCGCCCGATCAGTGACCGAACCCTCTATAAATGTATGCTTAAGCCCGTTGAGGTTGTGCCGATAGCCACTGCGTAAATTGTCCAGTACACGAATATCCTCCGCAAGCTCCTGATAGTGTTCAACTAGATGGGAACCTATGAAACCGCTACCGCCTGTGATTAGAACATTCATGAATTGGCTTTTGGACGTTGTTAGCTATCAGTGGAAAACAGAAAATAGGAGGCAGGAGGCAGGTGCCAAAAGGAAGAAGTGCTAGGCTGGCAACGGCGCTGCATCTTCTTGTCTTGCGGCGCAGCGCTCTTCTGTCCATCATTTACCCAGTGTTGCCGGGTACTCCCCGGCCGCAATGAGCTGTTGGATGGAGGTCACCACGTGCGGCTTGTCGTCTGGGTAGGTAACTCCGAACCAGTGGCTGCTGGTCGGAATGACCATGCAATCCGCCTGATTGGTACGGATGAGGCTATCAACGATGGTCGGAATGTAGTACTCGGATTTCTCAGCCTGTCCATGTGCCTCAAGAAACTGACTGAAGCCGGCCTCAAGCTGATCAAAGAATACACGTCCGAAGGCCCAAAAATTCATCGAAACCGGGCCGCTTTCCGCGATTGGCTTGCGCTTGCCGTCAAGAGCAGTGCCGCGCACGACCCCATCGGATTCGCGCAAAATATTGACGTATTCCTCGACGCCTGTAAGCAGCCCGTCGGAGTTCGTGCTGCAAATGCCCCGGTTGACATCCCCGTGGTCGGAGAGCGTGTTAACCAACGGGTAGCCAACCATGGCATAATGGGCTTTGCCGTCTGCAGCCGGGGCTTGCGCAAGAAAGGTCGCGGCTCGCTGATAGGCGTCGCGCCCATAAAAGTCGTCAGCATTGATAACGGCAAAGGGTTCATTGACCATTGCACGGGCTGCCCGCACAGCGTGGGTCGTCCCCCATGGCTTGCTGCGCCCAACCGGCACACTGAAAGGAGCTGGCAAGTCATCAAGGCGTTGGAACGCGTAGTCCACCTCGATACGACCCGCAAAGCGCGAGCCAATGCCCTGTCGGAACGCCTCAGCGAAATCTTCTCGGATAATGAAAATCACCCGCCCAAAGCCGGCGCGGATGGCGTCGAACACCGAATAGTCGAGCACGGTCTCACCGTTAGGACCCATTGGATCAATTTGTTTGAGCCCGCCGTAACGCGAGCCCATGCCGGCGGCGAGGACAAGGAGGGTTGGTTGCATCTGATATTGGAAGGTTGGGATATGCGGCTTCGTCACAGAAGCCACGCGCCTTATGAGCGGGCACAGCGATTTGCGCAATGCCTTTTCACAGCGTTCAGTGGGGATTCTGCGTGGATGGGGGTGGGCTGGGCGGTGTCAAGGATCCAGCGGCAGGATGGGCCTCTCTTCGGGTGAATTCGCTGGAGGCGCTCAAATACCACAAAAGCCCTGCACCAACGATGATGGAGAACAAGACTAAAACCACGAATGCCAAGCCAAAGAATGATTTCACCAGGCAATTATGCCCCGCTGCGTCTGCGCGTCAACCCAAGCCAAGCCAAATGCACTTGGAAAACACCCGCACTGCACACGCATGCCACTGTCGGCATCGCTTACCTCAGTCCCCCGCCTCCAATACCATCACCAAATACTCTGTTTTATGTTGCGGTCGATGTCACAGTGTGATACAACGCGAGAGTATGACTAAATTTGCTAGAGACAATGTTATCATTTGCGAATCGTGCCAACGGCGGCGGCCCGGTTATTTGTCAACATGCCCATGCTTGGGTCCGGCCACGAGTGTCGGGACGCTTGCGGAAAGGAGACCTCGGTGAAAGGCAATCACGAAGTGTTGGTATTGGATGATGATCGGTTCATCCGAGCGGGATTGGAGCGCCTGCTGGCGGCCCATGGCTACAAGGTAAAATTGCATGCGGAACCCGATGAGTTGTTTCGCGACGGCATGCCACAGGTGCCGGCGTGCTTATTGTTAGACAACCAACTTGGCGAGGGCATGACCGGGGTGGAGGTACATGAGGAATTGTTGCGGAGAGGGTGGTACCTCCCAACCGTCTTTCTCACTGCGCACTGGAATGTGCAGTTGGTGGTCAATGCCATTCGCGCCGGTGCTGATGGATTCTTGACCAAACCGTTTGATCCGGCGGAATTGGTGGACGCAGTTGCAATGGCCCTGCAACGCTCGAAAACCAACCGACAAGGGAAATTTGCCGCCGCCGATGCCCGCATGCGAATCGCCTCCCTCACACCCCGAGAGCGCGAGATCGTGTGCCTGGTCGTAGGTGGATTACTCAACAAAGAGATTGCCGATCAGCTCGACCTTGCCTTGATCACTGTGAAGGTTCACCGCGGCCGTGCCATGCACAAACTCGCCGCTGGCAATCCCGCAGAGATGGTCCACATCGCCGAGTTGGGCGGTCTCCACAGAAAATAATCTTCACAGCTTCAGCAGCCCGCCTCGCGTACCGCCGAGAGCAGCGGCACCCACAATTGATGTCGCTAGAAACACCATCGACCAGACCCCGAGTGCGGCAGCCAATTCGGTGCCATTGCCGAGGGTTCCGAGGAGAGTGTAAATGGCCTTGGTGATCGGGAAATATTGGGTCTGCTGGGCTAGAATGAGACTGTCGCTGACTTCCATCATGGCAAAAGCGAATGCTAGGATGCCACCGGCGGCGAGGTTGGCGGTGATGAGTGGCAGGGCAATGCGGCGAAGCACCCGCACCGGACTGGCCCCCAGCGAGCTGGCAGCTTCCTCAAGGGCTGGATTGCTTTGTTGGAGCCCTGCCACCGCAGCACGCACCACATAGGGCAGACGGCGGATGGCATAGGCAATCGCCAACAACAGGAATGGACTGCCGCCCGTGCCTATCAAGCAATGAAACACCTTGCCCTCCTGCGAGAGCGCCAAATAACCAAAGGCCATCACCAGGCCGGGCACAACCAAGGGCAACATCACCAGCGCATCAAGCCAACCACGGCAACCCAGATCTGAGCGCTCCACCACCCAAGCCACTGCCAGGCCGAGGGCTAGGGCTAACAAAGTGGCACTACCCGCGTAGAGAAGACTGTTGTGGATGGATGGAACCACCAAGCCATTGCCGAGGGCCTCAAAGTAATGGTGAAAGGTAAGTTGCTCGGGCAGGATCGTGCCATACCAACGCCCCGCTACCGACAACAACCCGACCCCGATGTGTGGCAGCACTGCCAGCACAAACACCCCGAAAAACAGTGCTGAGCAAGCCGCAGCCCGCCAAGGTCCACTGCACACAGCACTGGCTCGTGCCTGCGGCTTTGGCGCGATACCGTGGCGGGAACTACCGACGGCCCACTTTGAGAGGGCAAACACGCCGACGGCGACCAGCAGCAAGATGGCGCTTAGAGCGTATGGAAGCGGGTTTTTGTCGAGTCCCTTGATGCCGTCGAAAATCTGCACTGGTGCCACCCGCGCATAGTCGAAAACCAACGGCACGCCCAGTTCGGTGAAGGCCCAAATGAAGACAATAGCCGCTCCGGCAAACACCCCGGGCATCGTCAGCGGCAGGGTCACACGCCAAAACCGTTTCCACGGGGGGCACCCGAGGTTTTGAGCTGCCTGCTCCAGAGCCGGGTCGAGCTTGACC
>JBAXCM010000330.1:0-5481 GCA_037141475.1 Verrucomicrobiota bacterium
CGCTTGCATTTACAGTGACGGGTAACCCGCTGTTGCGTGACAAGGCGGTTGCCTTGCTCGGGCATGCCCGCAAGACGTTTGGTGACGGACCTCAGCTCTGGGCGTATGCCGCCCAGGCCCAGCCGTCAGTGGCAGCCGGCCGAGCTTTCCTCTACGGCCTCGCCTTGCAGGCCACTCTCGACGTGGCTGATATTACCGGCGAGGAAAAGCATCTTGCCTGGGCCGATGATCTGGCCAGCACCGCAGCTGAGCGCTTTACAGCCTCGAATTTCCTCAAGGAATGCCCGGATAATGCAAAAATAATTGATCTTCCGGTCACCGATCTGACGATGCTTTTTGATGAGTCCACTGCCGGCCTCATTTCAATGTCCGAGTGTCGTTTGGCGGCACGCGGCAGACCCTTGGTCGAATCGTTCAGCCGGATAGCTGTTCCGCTGCCGATGCTCGCTCTTGAGCAACCGGTGATGCATACGGATTTGATTCAAGCCACCTTGGTCCGCCATTACGCGCCGCTAGTCCTTTGTGGTAAGCTCCTCAGCCCGGCCATGGAAGCCTCACTGGCGCGCCTGCCACTGCGTTTGGTGAAACGCCGGGTTGCCACAGCGCCCGATGGGGTTGCCGACGGGGTAGTGAAGATTATCCGGGCCGATCAATCAAGTTTGGAGGCCACCACTCCGGAAGCCTTGCAAGATGCTCTCTTGCCATCTCCGGCAAATCGGTGAATAGTCCGCCGCCCTCAATTGCCCACACTTTATGAAATTCGCATCTACCGCTTTATCATTGGCCATCTTCGGCGGACTTTCCGCCGCTAATCTGGTTTCCGCCGCCCCCGTCGTTCTCAAGGACGGCACGGTATTAAAAGGTGAGTTCACCCTCAAGGACAAGACTGTCTTGATCGGTGAGGTCATTCGCATCGATGGCGATTCCTACGTCATTGAGTATCATCGCAAGCCCGGCATCGGGGAGCAGAGAATCGTGCCCAAGGCGGATATCGTCAAAATGGTCACCGACAAACCGGACGCCAAGGCATATGAGGCCATCGCAAAGTTGACGCCCACCCCCGATTTTCTAACGGCTGATGATTACCAGCAGCGGATCCAGGCGGTGAAGGCCTTTTTGCTTAAATTTCCTAAAGGTTCCAAGGTCAAGGAGGCCACCGAGATTCTTAAAACCCTGAGCGATGAGAGCGCTGAAGTGGCCGCCGGGGGTCGTAAAGTGGACGGTCTTATCATCAAGGCTGCAGAATACCGCGCCAATGCTTTTGATATGGATGCCCGCATCCTCGAGGGGAAAATCCGCAAGGCTGCCAAGAATGGCCAATGGCTCACGGCTCTGCGTGCATTCGCCGAGTTGGACAAGGAGTATCAAAGCGCGGCCTGTTACCGTGAGGTGTTGCCTGTGGTCGTCAATGCTTTGCAATCCCTGCGTGGCCAAGTTGACGCCAGTCTCAAGACGTTTGATGCCCGCATGGACAAGCGCAAGGCGGAGATTGATGCATTGCCCCCGGGCGAACGCCAAAATACCCAGAAGGCCATCGATGAGGATACCGCCAAGCTGGAAAAACTCTATCAGCGTGAAAAGGCCGCTTCCCAACTTTGGGTCACTCCCAATGCCGATTTCAAGCAATCCCTCGACGATAACCTCAGTCTGGCCACATCGGAGTTGCAGCGACTCAGCACCCCACCGCCTGCTGCTGCTGCCGACGGTGGCAAGATTTTCCGGCATGCTTGGAAAGTCCTTCACAGCGAAGCGGATGCCGAGGAAATGACCAAGGAATTGGCTGTCGTCGAGGCCGCCGCACTGCCAGCGCGTTATCTCAAATCCCTGCAGGATGCGGCCAAAGCCAGTGGCCTGATGCCCGGTGAGGAAAAATAATCCCTCTGGATTCATGGATAGCCCGCGCAACGCCAGCCGCTTCCGCCAAACTGCGGAGACCACCATTGACCTATCTATCAACTTGGATGGCTCCGGAGCGGCGGATGTCGCCACCGGCATCCCGTTTTTCGATCACATGCTCATCCTGTTTGCCAAGCATGGCTTGTTCGACTTGAGGGTCAAGGCAATCGGCGATCTAACGGTTGACTTCCACCACACCGTCGAAGACACCGGCATTGTGCTTGGCGAGTGCCTGCGCGAGGCGCTTGGTAGCAAGCATGGCATCAGCCGCTACGGATTTGCCTATCTGCCGATGGATGAGACACTGGCGCGAGTGGTTGTCGATCTGAGCAACCGGCCGCACCTTGAGTTCCGAGCCGCTGTCGGGACGGCCTCCGCGCCGAATTTTCCCTTCACGCTCGTTGAGGAGTTTTGCAGGGCGCTTGCATCCAACTTGCGTGCCAACATCCACGTGGAGCTGCTTTACGGCCGCGATGGCCACCACATTCCCGAAGCCATTTTCAAAGGGATGGCCCGAGCGCTGCGTGACGCCTGTCAGCGGGATGCCCGGGTCATAGGGATTCCCAGCACCAAGGAATCGCTGTGAAGGTATCCCTCATTGATTATGGCGCGGGCAACCTGCGCAGCGTCGCCAATGCCCTGGCCGCTCTTGGAGTGGAACCTAACATTGCTGGGGCTGCACCCGATTTGGCGGATTCGACGCATTTGCTGCTCCCCGGTGTGGGTTCGTTTGGGGATTGCATGGGACAATTGGCCAGCCGTGACTTGTTGGATCCGATCCGCCGCTGGGTTCTGGCAGGCAAGCCCTATTTGGGGATTTGTCTCGGCTACCAGATTTTGTTGGATGCCAGTGAGGAGAGTCCCGGGGTGGCTGGGTTGGGTCTGGTGCCAGGCGCGGTTCGCCGCTTCAAGGAGATGCCCGGATTAAAGATTCCCCACATCGGGTGGAACTCAGCCGTGCCACAGAGGCCAGATGCGGGCCGTTGGCAGGGCCTAGGTGCGGAGCCGTATTTTTATTTTGTGCATTCCTATTTTCCGGTTCCGGATGACGCTTCGGTGATTGCCGCGCAGAGTTCCTACGGCGAGGACGTCTTTGCTGCTGCCATCGAGTTGCCCAACCTCCTCGCTTGCCAGTTCCATCCGGAAAAAAGCCAGCAAGCAGGCCTCCGCCTCATCAGCAATTTCCTCGGTCTCGCCCCATAATTCCCAGCTTCGTGCAAGACGCAGGCAAAAAATCCGAGGACGACCGCAGTGCCCTGCTCTTCGCCATGAACCTATCCCTCGGGGTCGGCATCTTCATGGTGCTCCTCAAGGGAGCCGCCTTCCTGCTGACCGGTTCGTCCGCCATCCTCAGCGACGCCGCCGAGTCAGTCGTCCATGCGGTCGCCGTCATCTTCGCCTCCTACAGCCTGAGGCTTTCATTCCAACCCGCTGACGAAAATCACCACTACGGCCACTCGAAAATCGCGTTTTTCTCGATGGGTTTTGAAGGCGGGATGATCACCCTTGCCGCTCTCTATATCTTGGAAGCATCCATCCAAAACTGGATGTCTGGAATCAAAATTGAGCACCTTGGGATCGGGACCGTTTTCACCCTGCTGGCGATTTTCATTAATGGGACTCTTGGACGCTACCTCATCAGGCTGGGGAAGCGGAAAAATTCTAACATTCTGGTGGCTAACGGCCATCACACGTTCACTGATTGTTGGACCGGGATCGCTGTTCTCGTGGGACTCGGGCTCGTGCTTGCCACCGATTGGCTCCCTTTTGACCCAGTCTGCGGAATTCTCATGGCTCTGAACATCATCAGGACAGGCGTGAGCTTGATGCGTTCGGCCTTTGCTGGCCTCATGGATCAGGCGGACCCCGAAGCGTATCGAGTGCTTACCACGCTTCTGGAATCAGAAACGAAAGCGCGGGCAATGACCTACCACCAAGTGCGCATCCGCCACCTCGGCGATGCCCATGAGGTGGCCGTCCATCTCGTGTTTCCTCAAGGCGAATCCTTGCATGACGCCCACGTCGCCGCCACTGAAATCGAGATGGCAATCCAAGTCGCCCTCGCGCCAGCCTATGTGACGACCCACCTCGAGTGCGCGGGGAATCACGATACAATCCATCCTCAGAACTCAGTAAACGCCGGCGCTTTTCACTCTTGAGCGATCAATGGCAAATTCCAACCGGAAGGCCAGATCCGGGATGACGCCTATCGCGCTCATCTCTGGGGTGTTCCGGCATACCGCTTGACGGCAGTGGCGGTGGCTGACACTTTCTCGGTCAGCCATGCACGACGACCTCACAGCGCTACTTGGACGCACGATTTCCGAAGGGAAAACTAAGCGTATCATTGAAAAGAAGGATGATTTGACCCGTGTTATCCTGTTAGCCAAGGATGACATCACGGCTGGGGACGGGGCCAAGCACGACATCATTCCCGACAAGGGCCGTATTGCGACGCAGACGGCCTGCAATGTTTTCCGTTTGCTTAAAGACTGCAAGATTCCAGTGGCCTTCGATGCCCAGGGCGGGCCGGATTGGTTCATCGCGCCCAAGTGCCAGATGCTGCCCTATGAAGTGGTCACCCGACGCGAGGCCCATGGTTCGTTTCTCAAACGAGCGCCGCATCTTGCTAAGGGCCAGTTGTTTCCGCGGCTCATCGTCGAGTTTTTCCTTAAAACGAAGGATCGCCGTTGGCAGCAGCACGAGTTGACCTGCGACGATCCTTACATGATTTGGGACGAAGCGGCAGCCACCATCCGTCTGTTTCATCCCGCCAAGCCGTTTGCCGGCCAGCAGCCGTTTCTCGTGCTGGCGGATAGCGAGGTGTTCAGCCAGCCCGGAGAGAGCGAGTTGTTTGTTGAAATGTCGCGCCGCGCCCGCCAAACGTTTCTCGTTCTAGAAAAAGCCTGGCAGCTTCAGGGCCGCAAACTCGTTGATATGAAAGTTGACTTCGGCATCGATCCAGCGGGCCAATTGCTCCTCTCCGACGTTATCGACAATGATTCCTGGCGCGTGCTGGAGGACGGTGCCTACATCGATAAGCAAATTTACCGCGATGGTGGCGAGTTGTCAGATGTTGTTAAAAGCTACCAGCTTGTCGAGCGCCTCACCGCTCGGTTCGGGTTGCCGCAGCAGCGGGTGATTCTTTGGGCGGGCTCGCCCAAAGATGATCTCAACGGGCTCGCAGAGGCCGTGGAGCGACTCTCCGGGGGACAGATCCCTACGGTTGCAATTGCCTGTTCGGTTCACAAAGAGCCCGTGCGAAGCTTGCTAGAATTGGCCCGGCTCACCCAGGAGGTGCCCGATTGTGTCGTGCTGGCTTGCATCGGCATGTCTAACGGTGCGGGGCCGACCCTCTCCGCCGCCACCAGCGTGCCTGTCATCACCCTGCCGGCCCAATATGAATCGTTCCCGGATGACGTCTGGTCTTCGCTGCGTACCCCTAGCAATGTGCCGGTAATGACCGTGCTCAATCCGACGAATGCCGTCCTTGCCGCTCTCGGGATACTCGCCTTGCACAATCCTCAGCTCCACGCCTGCCTGCGCAGCGCCGTTGAGGAACGCAGCACCAATGTGGTCGTGCTG
>JBAXCM010000331.1:0-5476 GCA_037141475.1 Verrucomicrobiota bacterium
CGCTACCGCTGGGCAGCACGGTGCGGGTGACCAACATGGCCAATGGCAAAGCCGAGGTGGTGACCATCACGGACCGAGGTCCTTACATCGGCGGGCGCATCATTGATGTGTCAGTAGGCGTGGCTGAGCGTCTCGGCTTTGCGGCCCGCGGTGTGGTGCCGGTGAAGGTGGAAGTGCTCGCCACGCCCGCCCGCTAAGCCTGGGCATGTTCAGCCTGGGGGCCAAAGCAATTGGCGGCCGGCTAGCAGGTGGAGGTGGAGGTGGGGCACGGCTTCACCGCCATGGGGACCGTTGTTGATCACCACCCGGAAGCCGGATTCAGCGACGCCCTGGCTGCGGGCAATGGCGGCGGCCGTGAGCAGCAAGTGACCGAGCAGGGAGGCGTCGTCCGCAGCGGCGAGTGCCAGACGCGGGATAGGCAGGCGAGGCACGATGAGGATATGGAGCGGTGCCTGAGGGGAGATATCGAGGAAGGCCACGCAACGATCATCCTCGTAAACCACCGTCGCCGGGATTTCCTTGTCACAAATTTTTTCGAACAACGTCTTGTCGGCCATACACGGCGGATGCTGGCACAGCTAACGGCACCCCGCAAGCGTGCAAATCAATCCGGCCGGGTGAGTTCGACAAACACATCCTCCAGCGTCGCCTCGTGACGAAACAAGGAACGCAGCGGCCAACCATATTGCGCTGCAAGCTGGGCAATGGCTTCGCGGGCATCCACCCCTGAATCCACCCACACAACGTAGCGCGTCCACTCGTCGTCCATCGCTTCCGGGGTGACTTTTTTCACCCCGTCGAGGCGGTTGAGCGCGGCGGCGACCACCTCAGGCGCGGACTGGATTTCCACTTGCAAACGGCCGGCGGCACGCATTTTGCCGATCAAGTTGGCGGGTGTGTCGGCGGCACGGATTTTCCCATTATCGATGATGATGACGCGGTTGCAGGTCATTTCCACTTCCGTGAGGATGTGGGTGGAAATGAGCAAGGTGTGGGCTTGGCCGAGTTGGCGGATGAGTTCGCGGATCTGGCGGATTTGATTGGGATCGAGCCCGTTCGTCGGCTCGTCAAGAATGAGCAACTCTGGATCATGCACCAGCGCATCGGCCAATCCCACCCGTTGACGGTAACCCTTTGACAATGTCTTGATCATCTTGCGCCTCACCCCGTCCAACCCGCAGGTGTCAAGCACCGCCCCCACCCGCCGCCGACTGTCGTGCTTGCCCAGTCCCTTGAGCTGGGCACGGAATTTCAGGTACTCACGCACCCGCATTTCACCGTAAAGCGGAACGTTTTCGGGCATGTAGCCGATCCGCCGACGCGCTTCCAACGATTGACGGAAAATATCAAATCCGGCCACCCGGGCGCTGCCGGATGAAGGCGGCAGGTAGCCGGTGAGCATCCGCAATGTGGTGGTTTTGCCCGCCCCGTTAGGCCCGAGAAATCCGACCACCTCGCCGCGGGCCACCGCAAAGCTGATGTTGCGCACCGCCTCGTGGCGGGCGAATTGTTTGCTGAGGTTGTTGGCTTCAATCATGGGCACGCGAAGGGCTGGACCTGGCTGCGACCCACCTCGGCTCTGGTTGACTGGGCAGGTCGCGCCCCAATCTAGGCGCTTTGCGCCAGTGGCCAAGCGTGAAATTCGCGGCGCTGGTGTTCCAGGTGCCGGGGTGGTGCACTTGAGCGAAGGGCATCCCGGAAAAATCATTGTACTGGCTTGCGTGGCGGCCAAATCCATCTAAACTGCGCGCATGTCAGATTCATGCAGCCAGCTCCCCGATTACCTCAAGGATGAAATCCTGCTCCATCCCGAAAACCGCCGCTTTCCAGCTTTCGATCTGGCCCGCTTGTTGGGTCAGGTGTTTGCTCCGACCCAAGGTTGCCGGGTTTGTGTGCTCATCGACTTTGCCGAGCCGGCGGCCATGATCAAGGACTTTGCCTTTCTTCAGCACGACGGGTTTCCCGTGCAAAAACACGCCCACCAATATTTTTACAGTCAGCTCCAGGCGGGGGTCATGCAGTCGCTGGGCATGCATGGCGGAGACCTGTTCGCCTATCGCATCAGCGGCGGCTCCAATCTGGACCTCGACGACGCCATCTGGGATACGGAGGGCACCCAGCTCTCGTTCGAGCGCGATATCTATCCGCACTACACACTCATCCTTTGCATCTCCACGTTTTCCGCCACCGCCCCCTTGACCGCCAAGGCCAAACAATACGGGTTTCGGGGAGCCACCCTTCACGGTCTCAATGACGTGATCCTCCAGTCCGGTCTTTCCGTCGATTACAACGAGGTCTCGCGTGATGCCGAAAAACTCCGCCTCGCCCTCACCCGTGCTGACTCCGTCGAAATCGACTTTGAACTGGAAGATGGCCAGATTCTAACCGCTTGGCTAGGCTTGGCCGGCCAGGAGGCTCAAAAGTCCCACGGCCTGTGCCTAGGCACCGCCCCAGACATTGCCAACTTGCCCGCCGGTGAAGTGTACTTCGTGCCTACCGACGCACGCGGCCAATTCCCAATGAAATACGAGGATGGCACCCTCGGCCTGCTCGACGTCAAGGACCGTTGCATTTATCGCTCCAGCCTGATCGCCGGCAACCAGGCGACCATTGATGCCCATAATGCCCGTCTGCTGGATGACCCGATGACCGGCACTCTCGGCGAGTTGGGTTTTGGCACCCAGGTGCTGCCAGTTTCTTATGCCGATATCCAGGATGAAAAAGTGTTAGGAACCTGCCACATGGCCACCGGCCGCGACGATCACCTCGGCGGGGATATCGTGCCGGCCATGTTCAAGAAGCACGAGAACTCGACCCACGACGACATCCTGTTTGCTCCGCACAAGACGCCCAATTTCAACCTTCGCCAAGTGCGTATGCAGCGTGGCGACCAACACGAGATCCTCATCGAGAACTTCCGCCCGTCTCGCTACATGATGGACGCTCTGAGGCTCTAATGTCCTTGAAAACTAGAATTTGTGGTGAATGAGTGAGGTTCCTGATCGGGAGAGGAGCCAGGCTGATTGCCGGAGTCCCCTTGGTATTTCGTAGAGTCTGAGGCAAAACATCGCTCAGAACTCAGTGTGTTCGACCTCGCTTTCGACAACGGAGCGAACAAGCCGGATTCCCTAACTGCCCGCTGTGGGCGGAAACGCAATGCCTCAAACAAGGGTTACCATGCAGACTGGCCCCTTTGACTTGCCCCTCATCCCCAGAAGCAATGGTCCTTGTCCTCTTCGACTAGCGTCAGGAATTCCTCGAAAAACAAGGCCACGGGCTGCTGCGGGTAGGCATGCCACTTGCGGTCGGCGGGTTGCCAGTAAATCTTCCAGCGGTTGATGCCGCGGACGTAGGTGGCTTTGGCGACGAGACTTTCGATGATTGGACCGGGTTCGTGGCAAGTCCGCCGGAGTTCGAAAATGACCACGCTTTGCCCCTCAAGCCGGAAATCGATGTCGAAATCCGCCCGGATATTCTCCGGGGGACGTCGGGCTTCGAGAAAGTCTGACAACGCACCCTCGATGCGGGCGGTCTCAATTTCGGTGAAGGCCATGGTCAGTCGGCGGAGGGTGAAAGTGCGTCCTTCAAATCCTCACCCAGTTTGAGTGGACCGACACCCACCAAGCTCTTGGAGAAAAATTGCCGGATGATTTTGCCGCGATAGGTTTCCAGCACCGCGCCGCAACCATCGGCACCCTGGCAGCGCGCTTGGATGAAATCGCGGTTTAGCGCCGAGGAATTGAAAAGGTCTTTTACCAAAGCGAGCAGCTCTGGCTTTTCCCAATCCGCGAGGTGTTTTCGGGCGGCACTCCAGGTGCCGGCCTTCGTTGTGGATTTTGTGGTTTTGGCAGGCATGGATCAAGGGTGTTGGCGTTGGGTACGTCGCAAGGGTGGCTGGATTGGCAGGGATTCCGAATGAATCCAACGGCAGGATACTCGGAATAGGGCAGAGAAATCCAGCCCGAACCCTGAGCAGCCAAAAACATTTCACCCATTCATGCGCCTGCACGGCAAAGAAGATCGCTCCAGCAAAGGCGGGTGAGAGACTTTTGGAGGTCGGCGGAGGTGGCGGAGCAAGTGCTGCATTCGTCTCATTTTTGTGATCATTGCCCTTGTCAGACTCTCAACGTCGGCGCTCAATCCCTCCTCTCTAACTTCCGGCCCAGTTAGTCTCGTCGCTGTCAGCCCATCCGCGGTGCAAGCTCCTGATGAACGGAAAATCGGAAGGATGACCCATCCGGATAGGATTCGTCCCCTGTTCTGCTAACAAGACCCATCGAAAAAAATTGACTCGTGAATCCCTATCCAAAGTCGATAAACAAGCAAGAGCCGAGCAACCGGGCGCTGCCCATCCAGCAGATAAGGCTCCCGTGAAAGAATAACCTTCGAGATAGGGAAGTGAATAAGGTGGATTCCCAAAAGACATCTATCAGACATTATCGTGAACTTGAAGGACAGGTTCCAGGATTTTCGTGACCTCAGTATTCTCGAAAATGCTTGATCGGATGCGCTGCAATCCGCCGTACTGCCTCAGTCTAACCCAGCCCCAACCATGAGACCCGTGTACCTGCTGCCTTTGTTTTGGCTGCTGCCAGTTTTTCCTCTCTATGCCGCAGAGGCCAGTCCACAGGTTGCCGCGTGGCGTGCTCAGGTTGAAGCCGACTGGCTGCGTCAAGACGCCTGCCGGTTGACCAAACCTGCTGCGCCGGTCAGCCCTGCTGCGGATGCGGCTGGTGGGGTGGACGGGGTGAAAAACGGTTTGTGGGGGTTTCACACGGATTGTGAGAACCATCCGTGGTGGCAGGTGGACCTCAAACAAGCCACCCAACTCGACCGGGTCCTCCTCTGGAACCGGTGCGACCCGGGCATGGCGCAACGCAATGACCGGATCCAAGTGTTAGGCTCAGAGGACGGTGCCACTTTCAAGTTGCTGTATGAACATGATGGCACGCGGTTTCTTGGGTTTCCTGACAAGCGCCCGCTAAGTATTTCGTTGCATGGCAGCAGCGCGCGCTTTCTGCGCTTGGCACTGCCCGGCACCGATTATCTCCACTTGGACGAGGTCGAGGTTTTCGCTACCGGATCCAGCGACAACATCGCGCTCGGCAAACCCGCCACCCAGAGCAGTGTCAGCCCCTGGTCGGTGGCTCACCTCCCCGCCGACCAAGCCCCCACGCTGCCACTCGCCACGGTCCTCGAGCGTGGCTTCAAGTTGGCAGTCAGCCTGCGCCGTCTGGGAAGCCACCCTGAAGCGGCCGAAGACACGCTGCGCGAGATCGCCCGCCTGAATGTTAGCAGCACGATGGATGCCGACGCCCGCCGTGCACTCTATTTGCGTGCCCGCTGGACGGTTCGTGAGTTGGCCCTATCAAATCCGTTACTTGCTTTCGACTCGTTGTTATTCGTAAAACGCGCCCCGGGGATGTTTCCCCACATGAGCGACCAGCACTACGGCTGGTGGTCCCGGCCTGGCGGC
>JBAXCM010000332.1:0-5462 GCA_037141475.1 Verrucomicrobiota bacterium
AACTGCTGCTGGTGGTGGCCATGATTTCATTGGTCGTCGGCGGCGTGGGCATCATGAATATCATGCTCGTCTCGGTCACCGAGCGGACCCGGGAAATCGGCCTGCGGATGGCGGTTGGCGCACGCGGCAGTGACATTATGCGGCAGTTTCTAGCAGAGTCGGTGATGCTCTGTCTGGCTGGCGGCGCAATGGGTATCGGTCTCGGGCGAGGCACGTCCTACCTGGTCGCCAAAATCCTGCACTGGCCCACATTGCCCTCGCTGGAGGCCATCATCGCCTCGGTTCTGGTATCCGCCTCAGTCGGCATCATCTTCGGTTTCTATCCAGCTTGGAAGGCCTCGCGTCTCGATCCCATCGAAGCGTTGCGCTATGAATGACCCTTTTTTCTATGATCACCTCCAAATCGCCATATATCCTGCTAGGCCTGTGTTTCACCAGTTGCGCGGTGGGCCCCGACTTCAAGTTGCCAACCAGCGTTGTGCCTGCCACATGGGGATTTGGCAATAGCCAGCCAGTCGCCGCCTCCCCGGCCAATCCCGCCGATCTCGTCCAATGGTGGCATCGCTTTCACGATGCTCAACTCAACTCGCTCGTCGAGCAGGCGCTCGATGCCAACCTCGACGTGAAGATCGCCGTCGCACGCCTTCGCCAGGCACGCGCCCAGCGTCAGGGGGCTGCTGCCTCGTTCTGGCCATGGCTCAATTCTTCGGGCGGCGAATCCCAATCGGCTGTCGGCGGTTCGGGGGCGGCGGCGGGCAGTTCATCCAGCTATCATGGCTCATTGAGTGCGGCGTGGGAGTTGGACTTGTTTGGCGGCAACCGCCGCAACCTCGAGTCCGCCAGCGCCCGTCAGGCCGCAGTCGCGGCCGACCTGGATGCCACCCGCCTGAGTCTGGCCGCCGAGGTGGCACTGACGTATTGCCAACTTCGTTCGATTCAAGACCAGCTCATCGTCGCTCACCGCAACCTGAGCACCCAACAGCATAGTTCTGAAATCACCCACGACCGCCGCAGCGCCGGCTTCGCCAGTGATTTGGACGTGGTCAATGCCGATGCCCTTGTCGCCAGTACCAAGGCCCAAATCCCCAGCCTGGAAACTTCCGCCAGACATTCCACCCACGCCATCGCCGTGCTGTTGGGCCGCCCACCTGCCGATCTGCTCGGTATGCTCACCAAGGTCGCTCCGGTGCCCACGGCATCCGCCACCATACCGACTGGTATTCCATCGGATTTACTCCGCCGCCGCCCCGATATCCGCAGCGCGGAGGCCAGCGCCCATGCTGCCACTGCCAATATTGGCGTGGCTGTGGCCGACCTGTTTCCCAAGTTCACCCTCAACGGATCCATCAACCAGCAAAGCGCCAAACTCTCCGACTGGTTATCGCCCTCGGCCCGCTCGAGTTCCTTCGGCCCTTCATTCAACTGGGCCTTGTTCCAAGGTGGGGCCATCCAAGCCAATATCCGCGTCCAGCAAGCCCTGCGCGATCAATCCCTGCTCGCCTATCGCAAGAGCGTCCTCACCGCTTTGCAGGAGGTCGAGGACGCCATGGTCGCCGGATCCAACGAGCAAAAACGCTGTGCCTCGCTGATTGAAGCGGTGGCCGCCAACCGCCGTGCCGTTGAGCTCTCCACCCAACTTTACACCGCCGGTCAGACGGATTTTATCAATGTTCTCAACGCCCAGCGCTCACTCTTGCAATCCGAAAGCGAACTGACCCTCAGTCATCTCGCCATGGCCACCAATCTCATCGCCCTCTACAAAGCTCTCGGCGGCGGCTGGTGATCGTGATTTGGCTGCGCGTGCCAAGTGGTTGCGCGCCTCCGGTTCCATGAAGAATGTCTTTAAGTGATTGGTTTTCAAAGGATTAGGAATATCCGACGACTCCGACGACCAACCGTGCTCAATCTGACGCACAGCCAGCGTTCCGACCGTTCGCGCATCAGGAAATCCAACTAGCCCGACACATTGGCTCTTTTGAGGTCGAACGCTGAGTTCTGAGTCTTGAGTCTGAGGCACAGCCTCGCTAGAATACTCATGATCGGCGGCGGTCATAGACACGCCGCTACAGGGTTTTCTTTCGCAGCCCGACCATCGCCCCAGCCAGCAGGCAGAGGATGATCGCGAGACAAGAGAAGCCGCTGGCGTCGCGCTTGAGGCGCAGGGTGATGGCCATCGGGCGC
This sequence comes from Verrucomicrobiota bacterium, assembly GCA_037141475.1. Taxonomy (GTDB): domain Bacteria; phylum Verrucomicrobiota; class Verrucomicrobiia; order Verrucomicrobiales; family Akkermansiaceae; genus Luteolibacter. Next base: position 2,182 of record JBAXCM010000332.1, read on the forward strand.
TTGCCATCGACCTGGACGCTGCGGCCGAATGAGAGAGCGGTGCCGCGTTCGGGCAGGGTGACGTCTAGGGCGAGCGGAGCGGGTTCGGCTGCGAGTTGTTGGGAGACCAAGCGGTTGGCAATCTCCTTGAGCGCTGCGTTCTCATCGGCAGTGTTGCCTTCTAGCAAATGATCGTACTGCTTGGGATCGAAGTTTTGCTTGCCTTGCATCAACGGATTGGCGGCTGCCGCACGCTCAAACTGCGAGTTGTCGCCCACCGGCGCCGACAAACGATTGTCCATCACCACGCGCTGGCGACGGGTGTTGAGACCAAGCACTGCTTGCTGGGTCTTGGTCTTGTATTGCAAAACCCGGGCATCCTCGTTAGCCGCCTCGTCGAGCTGGTTGCTGCGCACCACGTTGCCAAGCGCCTGGCTGGCTTTTTCCTGGTCGCCTTGCTGCAAGTACGAGTTTGCCTGCGCCAACATGGCAGAGGCGCGCTGGGAATCGCTCCTGCGCTTGCCGACCGAGAACATCTGATAGTCCTCGAGCCGGAATGTGCCTAACACGTCTTCCTGTTTCAAATCGAAATCGCCACCGTGTTCTGCCATGTGCCAGCCTTCCGGCACCAGCACCCGCCATGTGAGGTTTTCCATGGGCACATTGAGTACCGGACCTTCCAAGCGGGTGGGCTTGCCTGTACCGGCGGAATAGACAAAGCGCAGGGTAGCGGGTTTGCCGGCCTCCGGCGCAGGAAACACATAGAACAACCACTCGTCATTCTCACGGACCAAGGTGGCTCCTTCATCATTGACTAACACATTGAACAATTCGGCACCCTTGGGCAGTTGCAGACGCAGACGGCCCTTGGCGACCACTTCCATCTTCAAATCGACTGCCGTGAGAGATTCTCCGCCCGGCGCCAGTAATGTCGTTAGAGAGCCAGAGGCCACCCGCAAGCGCTGCAGGTCAGCCAGGTCCAGCCGCTTCAGCACCACCGGCAGAGGCCCCTCGGGATCGGCCACCCGAAATGCCATCAGCGGGGCCAGCGTGCCGGCATTCTGGCCGAGCGTCGATTGCACGACCGCCCAATCCGCCCGCTGCCAGCCGCGTGGCAAACTGCCGACCTCCAATTCGAGGCGTCCGGCGGTGCGCAGGGCGATGAAATACGCCGCTTGGCGGACCTGCTCCAGACCTAACGGTTCAAGCTGTTCGGTGCCGTCGTCTTTGCTGTGGCGTTGGTATTCGAGTTCGACGCGGGTTTCACCGGCCACACCGCGTTGGAAGCGGATTTCCCACAATCCCTCCTGACCTTCGACCGCCACCAAATCCGCCACCGCCGGTCCACTCGCCCGCACCGTAGCCGCCGCAGCGGCGTCGAGCCCGGGAATGCGCACCCGCAAGACTTTGAGGGCGGCATTATCTATCCGATAGTTGAGAACCACGCGGCTAAGCAATTGCCCTTCGCGCAAGGTCGCCTCATGAAACACCTGGGCCGTCACCCACGGATCAAGTTTTCCAATGGCGAGGCTCAGCGCCCAATCACTTTGGAGCAAGCGATAGGCCAGCGCTCCCGGGCGGGAGGCGGCCCGGGCACTGGCCTTGGGCAGTTCGACGAGTTCGCGGGGATCGGCTTGCGAGACGTTGCTGCGGTTGACGGCACGCACCTGCATGCCACGCTCCGGCACCACCGTGAGAACGCCGGTTTCGCGCGCCGCGTCGAGCACCGTGAGGCGCGGGGCCACCCACGCCGCCTGGGCACCGGGCGGTGGGCCGGTTAGAGTAAGGTTGAAGTCGCGCTTGCCGAGCGTTTTGCCGGTGAGGTGCAGGGTGAGCACGCGTTTGCCCGCGGTCTTGGTCTCGGTCCAGTGGCTAAGTCCCTCGCCGGTGGCACTTTCGATCTCCAGGCCCTCGGGCACCTCCAGCGCCAGCCGGAAAACGCCGGAGCGGCTGATCGTGACGGATAGATCGGTGCTTACTAACAAGCGATCCTCACCCAGCGATACCAATTCCCACGACTCAGCCCGCAACTCAGGTGCCACCGCGGTGACTTTCACCCGGGCTTTCACCTCACCGCTGCCGTAGCGGAAGGCGTGCTGCAAGGTGACCAGCGGCTGACCATCCTTGTCGTGGGGCAACAATTTGCCATTAAAATCCTCCGGATTCACCCGCGAGAGTCCGTCACCATCGACGCGTTCGGGCTGGGCGTCGTCGCCGAAGGCCAAGCCCAAAAACCCGATCTCGCCGGCGGCTCCGGAGACCCGCAGCGGTTCGAGTTCCAATTCGAGGGGCAGAGCCCCGGCACCACGCTGGGTTTCGATGGTTAGAGCAAATGCCTCGGCCTGGGCTGGTTCGATGGCCACCCGCAGTTCACGAGTGCCAGGGTCAAAGCGCCACGAGCCCACCGGGCCATCGGCCACATCGCTCACCGTGAAGCCATCCGGCACTTTCATCAGCAAGGCCGACAATCGTCCTTGAGCCGGCCTCAGCGCAACCCGGTGGCGGCCATTGACCACCCCTGGTCCCGGCAAAAACAGGTTCGACACCTCGGCGAAAAACCGGGTTTCCTCGGCGCTCACGTCGCGTTGCTTGGCGCGAGCCTGAATGCTCACGGGCTCGGCCGGCCCCAGCACCAGCAGGGCCCCGCTGGCGGTGGCGGCGAGTCCGTCGATAGCCTTGACTCTCGCTGCATTCGGCGAGAAAAACTCCCAGCCGGGCTGGTCCCAGCGCACCGTCACCTGGCGCATCGCCGCCGGTCCACCGGGCAGCGTCCAGCCTTTTACCGGATCTGCCAGCGGCATCTCAAACACGGCCTTGCCGGTCAAGCGGCCAGCCGCCTCCGTGACGATGAAATACGCATCCGCCCCGTCTAACGGCGCTTTTACCACCCGCAAGCCCGTGCCCTCAAAGCCACTGAGCACCGCCGGCGGCCGCAGCAACAGGAAGCGTTCGCCGACTTGGCCGCGCAACGTCACCTTGACCGTGCCACGCAGGCGCCCTTCGTGGATTTGCCAATCGTGGATCATCGACTCCGCCAACTTCACACCCGGGATTTCCGCTGCACGCGTGGCGGATGGAGCCAAACATGTTAGCATGAAAATGACCGCCGCGGCCTGCACCACCGGCGGCTTGCGCCAACTCCGACAAAGCTGCCATGCCTGAGGCAGCCACCAGCAGCTCGCTGCCGCCGCCACCATCAGGAAAAACACGGGCGCGCCACCATGCGCCGCCAACGCCCCCGCACCGAGCAGCGCCAACCCGCAGGCCTTCCACCAGCCGTCTTTGGCCACCCAGCCGCGCAA
>JBAXCM010000333.1:0-5430 GCA_037141475.1 Verrucomicrobiota bacterium
TAGCTTGGGCACCGACCTGATTGTGAGGGAGTTTGAGCCAATGGGCAATGGTCCGGGGAGCTTTGCCCGAGATGCCTGTCCAAGCGGTTTTCGCGTCAGCAAAGATGCCAGTCGCATGAAGCGCCACCCCGAATCGTCCAGGGGTGGATGCAAAGGCGGCGGGATCTCCCTGGCCTATCAACTCGCTCATCGCACAGGCTGCGGCGGGGTGACTTCCGTCGGCTGCAATACAAGCCGATGGGTCCCCGTTGAAACTCCAATGAAGATAGGGAATGGTCGATGCAAGACGGGTCAGGAAGTGGTCGGGCTCCACTCCAATCATCTGCATGCGCCCGGTCGATCCAACCGCACGGGCCTCGCCCTGCCTCAAGGTTTCTACGGTGGAGGATTCCCGGCGGGTGTGCACTTCGACGTTGCCCTTCATGACGTGGATCTCGTCGGCTTGATTCGGCTGGGCGCGAATCCCAAACTCGGTTCCGAGATCGCAGATCACCATTTCAGGCGTCTGAACACGGAAGTCGGCGGCCGAGGGCGGTACATGAAACCATGCCACGCCACGGTCCAAGTCCAGCTGTTGCTTGGCATGCAGAGTCAGGTCTGCTGGTGCCCGAACGACGGCGCGGATGCCGCAAGCAAAACATAGTTCCGCCGTGCCTTGGGTGAGGACCGCACGCGAGCCGATCCCGAGCGTGCCGGGCATAGGCGGCTCTCCCTTTCCAGCGACGGCGTGGGAAACCTCACAGACTGAGCCAGGGGTCAAACGGTAGCGAACCGACTCCGGCCGGGCGAAAACGATGAAGTGATGGGCTGCCGCCAGCAAAATCAGCGCGGCTGCCGCACTCAGGGCGCTCACCTTGACGATCCATCGCTTGCTGCGTCCTTGATTCCCGCTGATGGACCCCATCTGATCCGCCCACATCGCCCCCTCGCTGGCAGCGATGCGCCGGAGGGCTGACTCAATCTGGGCATATTCACAATACGTTTCCAGCAGAAGCGGATCGCTCTTGATGCGAGACAGCAGATCCGCCCGCTCCGCTGCCTCGAGCGTGCCGTCAATAAGCCCTTGCAGTTGGCTTTCCACGTTGCGCCGATTCATGACCTTGCCTCCTCGACGGCGAGTTTCGCTTTAACACATATTCGCAGGGCAGCGCGGATCCGGACCAGCGAAACACTTAGGGAATTGGCGCTGCGGTTGAAGATCCGGCTGCACTCATGCAGCGATTTCTCGTGCTGATGGTGGGCTAAAACCAGCAGGCGATCTTGGTCCGCCAGCTTGCCGAGGCAACTCCGCACCGCCGACACCGCCGCACCGGGGGCACGGGGCGGGGCCTCCGAAAAACGCTGCAGAATCGCCTGCGCCAACTCGTCGTCAATCACCAGCCACTCGCCTCGCCTCCGCTCCGTCATCCACGCCCGGACCTCCCAGTAGGCCACCGCCAGCGCCCAGGCTTTGAAATTCGACCCCGTCTGGAACTTCCCTCGTTTCTCCCACAAAACCAGGTTGGTGCGCTGGAGGACGTCATCGACATCCTGACTGCCAGGGAGCAATGAGACCAAAAACGCGTGCAGAACCCCCTGATGCGCCGTGAGATCCGACACAAAGGCCGGCTCGTCCGTCGTAGTTGTCTGGAAGGGGTCAGGCATGGTGCAGTTTGTTCTCGGCAGTTAAACAGCACGAAATCCCTCACAGACTAATCAATATTTTTCTTTGGTATGGTTGGCGCAGCGTCTGCGGGGATGGCATGGGGAGGCGCTCATACTGATGACCCTTGCGACAGTTGCCTCCACCTCGTCAAAAAATCTGTCGCCCAGCCGTGTGCCACCCTCGGCATCATCGTATGACAGGGCAGTCCTGATATCCTTCTTGATTTGCTCATGGCAAATGATGTCGATCGTACCTGAGACAGAACTGGCGGGCTGGGTCGGTGCTTCGGTGTTTCGGTGGGAGAGAAAGAATCAGTCGCTGCGCACCCGGTCTTTCGCTCTTCTCTTCCTGATTCACCGAACCACCGAGTCGCGCAGCGGCAACCGAGCAGCGCCAACGGCAACAGAAACACCGCTCTTGCGCCGTGACGGCTTCCCACCCACTCTGCGCCGCTCATGAGCTGGACGGAATCAACATTGCGGGGCGCGGCCTCCTGGCAGGCCTTCAAAGCGGGACAATCCCTCTGCGCGGCCGGAGCGGCCAGCGTCGCAAAATCCGAGCCCGGCGGCTGGCAGGGCAGTGTTCGTGACGGGCGTCAACAGTGGCGCGTCAGGGTGCGCGTTATCTCTCCCACGGCCATCGAAACCCGTTGTTCCTGCCCGGAAAACCAAGCCAGCGGTGCCGTTTGCGCCCATGCCGTCGCCGTCGCACTCGCCGCGCTGCGCGACTCTCCCGCCGTAACCAATCAGCCACCGCCAAGCCGCGCCGTGCCATCTCCCGTGCCTCTAGCTTGGGACGTTTTGCTGGCACCCAACTGGCGCGACGCCCTGCTTCGCGGTCGGCTTGCCGCCACCCTCTGCCTCAGCGCGGCACCGATGCCAGCCGACCCGGCCCTCAGCGCTTGGCTGGCCGCTGCGGGTGGCAGCGCCAAATCCCCGCTGCATCTGCAACTCGATGGCGTTGCCCTCGCCGGCTTCCTGGAGGCTCTCACCGGACACCCCCGCATTTTCGTCGGAAAGGACCGCCATCCCTTGGAAATCCGCGCGGCCGGCGCGTTCTCCCTCCGTGAAATCATCCACCAGCCGTCCACTTTGCGGCTCATCCCGCAGGCCGAACCCATCCAGCGGGTGATCCTCTCCGGCCACTGCTGGCATCTTGCACCCGACGTTCTCACCCACATCGGCCCAGGCCTCATTCCTCCCGGCCTTGCCGCTCCCTTGGCCGAACTCATGGCGGGCCATTCCGTCGATCTGCCCACCGTCTCGTTTCTCGCCACCCTTGAAATCTGGCAGCAATGGCTCGCTTTTCCTCCAGATTCCTGGCTCGACGCCCTCCACTTCGTCGCCGCCCCCTTTGTTGTGGGCCTCGACCTCGATGGTTCCCTTCAGCACCTCGATGCCCGCCTCACCATCTTCTATTCCGGCTCACCACCCGTCCCGCCTGGTCAGTCATCCTTGCCCGCCTTCCCACGCCTCACCGACGACCATCACTGCGAAGTCCGCGATTTGGAGTCGGAAAATCGCGCCGCCTCAATGCTCGCCCGTGCAGGGTTCCTCCCGGCCGACCCCGCCTCCGGGCTGTGGATCCTCCGCGGAGAATCCGCCATCGTCCACTTCCTCACCCACTCACTTCCCGGCCTCCAACGCTCATGGACCGTCTCCCAACGCAATCGCTTCCATAACGCCCAACGCCAAATCGTCCTCGTCGAACCCAAAATCCATGTCATCGCCTCCGGACAGGATTGGTTGGATTTCAATTTATCGTTTCAAACGAGTGCTGGCGAGGTCATTCCCGCTGCCGATATTCGCCGCTTAATCGCTTCTGGCAAAAATCCCGGCGCTAATCCCAACGCCCGCCGACTCGTTGTTTCCAGCGAGCTTTCCGACCTCATCGACCCCCTCTTTGCCGAGCTGGATGTGCACCAGCAAGGAGGCCATTTCACGGCCTCAGCCCGCAGCGCCGAACTGATCCACCAACTCCGTAATAAACTCGATAAGTCTCTCACATCCAATCCCAAAGATGAAATTTTCGAGGAGCCTCAGCCAGCCTCCATCCGCGCCAATCTTCGCCCCTACCAATCCCACGGCTCAGGCTGGCTCTGGGATCGCGTAGAACGCTTCGGTGGCGCTCTCCTCGCCGATGATATGGGCCTTGGAAAAACGATTCAATCAATTGTTTTAATCGAGCGATTGTTTGAACGTCTTGCATCGGCCACCGTTGCCCGGTCATCCAGCCCGGTGCCCACTTTGGCGGGATCCGGACCGGATGGAGTTGCCTCCGATCCCGTGGTTTTGGTGGTGGCCACCACTTCCTTATTGGGCAACTGGCGGGCCGAAATGACCCGCTTTGCGCCGGATCGGCTGGTTCGCATTCTGCACGGATCGGGTCGGGATTCCGAACGCGAGAAGGTGCGCGGCGGTGAGGTGGTCCTGACGAGCTATGCCACATTGGCCCGCGACTTGGCTTGGCACCTGCGGCGCGTGTACGCCTTGGTGGTGGTGGACGAGGCGAGTTTGATGCGCAATCCCGATACCGATCATGCCAAGGCCCTGGCCAAATTGCGGGCCGTCCGGCGCGTCGCCCTGACGGGTACCCCGGTGGAGAATGGTGTGCGCGACCTGTGGTCGATCTTTCGCTTTATTCTCCCTGGTTGGCTGGGCACCCGCCAGGAATTCCGCGAACACTACGAATTGCCTCTCGTCTCTGGCGAGCCAATGCCCGCCCTGCTGGAGCGGCTCCGACTTAAAACCGCCCCTTTCATGCTCCGGCGCACCAAGGAGCAGGTCGCACCCGAATTGCCATCCAAACTTATCATCGACGAATTCTGCGACCTCAGCCCGGAGCAGCAAAGCGTCTATCGAGAATTGCTCGTCGCCGGCCGCAAACAGGTCGAGGCAATCCAAGATGCTGGTCAATCCGGTGCCGCACGCATGCGCCTTCTCACTGCCTTGTTGCGCCTGCGCCAGACATGCTGCGACCTCGCATTGCTTGGAGACGATCGTTTTAAACGATTGCTTGTTCCCCAGCGCTCGGCCAAGCTCCAGCGCCTCATGGAATTGCTCGATGAGGCTAGGTTCGGAAATCACAAAGTGCTGGTATTCAGTCAATTCCAGACACAATTACAGGAAATCGAGAACTGCCTATTGGAGCGCGGCCAGACCAGTTTGCGGCTCGATGGCCAGACTCGAAACCGTCAGGAATTGGTCGATTGTTTTCAGTCCACTGGGGGGCCACCGGTATTCTTGATCAGTCTCAAGGCCGGCGGCTATGGCCTCAATCTCACCGCGGCTGATACCGTCATTCATTTCGACCCATGGTGGAATCCAGCAGCTGAGACCCAGGCGAGCGACCGCGCCCATCGGATCGGCCAGACCCGCCCGGTGACGGTGTACCGCCTGCTCACCCGTGGTACCGTCGAGGAAAAGGTACTTCGCCTGCAGGCCAAAAAGCGCAGCCTGGCGGCCGCCATCGACGAGGTCGGCCTGAGCGAGGATTCTGGCTTGAGCGAGGCGGATCTGCGGGCTATCCTGGATGAGGCGGCTCCACGGTCTGCACTCTCAATTTAGCACCCCCGCAAGCGGAGTTGCATCGCCGGTGTTCAGAAGCAATCCGGGGTTCATCCAAGGCGGTTTAACCGGTGGCGGAGCGCGGGAGTTTGTGCTTCCAAATCTGCCAGTGAACCAGCTTCAAAACGTGAACACACGCATCATTCCATGAGCGACCAAACAGATAAATGGTCTGCTGGCCCATCTCGTCGCGCAGCCGTTTGAGCCGCTTGCGGTTGA
>JBAXCM010000334.1:0-5424 GCA_037141475.1 Verrucomicrobiota bacterium
CGTCGCCGAGCAACTGCGGGTTGTGCGCCCAGATCTGCTCGAGCAACCACGTCTCGGCCCCGACCTGCGCCGCGGGCGCGTGCAACGGCGGCTGCGACCAGGGCTACTCGGACTGCAACGGCAACAAGCTCACCGACGGCTGCGAGGTGAATTCGTCACCGGGTGCACCCATGAAATATTCAACTCCGTTAGGCACGCTGTCCCCGTCTGCATCGGCATCGGCGGACTGATGTTTGGCATGGGTGGCTGCCCACCCGGCGTAACCCGAGGAGTTGGCCAAGCTGAAGGCTGTGGTATCGAAGGGCACATCAGGTGCGATTGAGTTGTTCTGTTGGTCGCCACTTCCGTCTTCGGTGAGCCAGTTGGCCGGCTTGGTGATAGATGTTAGATATGCGGCAAAATCCACCTGATCATTGCGCGGCCCGACGTAGGCGGCGACGTCGGCATGATTGGGCAAATAGACGATATGCCGGGCATTGAGGCCTGTGCCGGTGATAGGATCGGTGGTCTGGGTTGCGATGATTGCGATGAATCCGGTGGGCACGGTGGCGGTTCCCTGATAGGCATAGACGGTTTCGCCATCGCCGCTCAGATTGAAACTGCCGGTAGCGGTGAGGGTTCCCAAGCTGGCGCTGCGGCTGGTGTTCGTGAGGTTGTTGAAAGCGATGACCGTGCCTGCTGGCACTCCTCCGACGGGTACCGCCCAAGTGATGAGCCCTTCGCCATCGGCAAAAGCCCCGCCTTGGCCGATGCAGAGGCCGTTCCATGCCCGGTCGGTTATGAAGATCATATCGGAGGCGGCCAGCGGCATCAGTGCAACAAGCTCAAGGTCATCATTGCCATCGGCATTGAAGCCGACAAATGCGACAGCCCCTGGAGACAGCGCTGGAGGGGTGTCGCCATCGTCGGTGACGCAGATGGTGCATGAGGCGCTGGTGAAGCTAGCGGCTGATGCAGCTAGGTCGAATGTTTGCGTGCCGTCTGCCAGCAAGTCATTGGCTGCAGTGATCGGGAAAGTGGCGGAGGTGGAACCAGCGCTGATGGTCACGGTCGCGGGTAAGATAGCCTCGGATAGATCGCCGGATATCAGGGTGACCAGCAGATCCTTGGCCAAGACGGTGGGAATCGTCACTGTGCCGATGGCAGCCGTGCCGATGGTGTTTTCGGCGAAGCTGGAAGGTGTGGCGCTGAGTGTGAGCAGAGGCAAGTTCGAAGCGGCGAGAGTGCCACCGATGGCCAGTCCAAATTGCCCGGCAGCGGGCGACGAAAATCCCCATGTCCCGGTCTTGGTTTGCCCGCTGGCATAATACCGGAGCGTCACGACGGTGGCATCTGGCACGTTTTGCAGGGCGGCAACGGACGACACATCGATCTGCGGCATGGAACCGGGTGCAGTCATGATGAAGGGACTGGCCAGGAACACAAATGCGCTGCCATCCAAGCTGTAGGCAAACTGACTGGTCACTCCGGGTGTGGCATAGTAGGTGGCGGTCCCGTTGAAATCGGCGTCGATGGTCGAGATGGACAAGTAGTAGCCTGCGGTGGCGGACAAACTGATCTGAAAGAAGTCGGTGTTAGCGATTGAGATTGCGTCGTCCTTAAAACCGGCGGTACGGAATGAATGGTTAGCCGCACTGGCCGTTGCGGAACTGCCGCGGCTCAAGGTGCCGATGCTGTCGAGCTTCGCATCAAACTGATCAGCGCTGGATGTGGCGGCAGCAGTGTTTTCGCTAGTGAAATCCCAAGCGGCAATTTGCGCCGCAGCTGACAGCACCAACACAGCCAACAGGCCGACCGTGCCGAATGCCTGCTTGTTGAGAAATCGCAATGGTAGGATACTGAGGATATTTGACAGTTTCATGATGTTTGTTAGGTTGGAGTGCGGGTGAAAACCCCTCCACAATGGACATTTCGAGTTGGACAAGCTAGCCAAGAGTTATGTGGCGGTGCTCTCTGCTTGCGCTTATGGGAAAAGAATTTGCCATCATGGTTTTTGAATCCTTTAAATAGATGTACCAAACCGCGATTGTTTCGTTCATGGGGCAGGTTTTGCCCAAGGAAATTGCTTCGGATCGCCGGAGTCCCTTGCAATTTGCTACGGTTTGGCCATCCTCCCGGCCATGCCTGACTCTGAGATGTCCGCGACGGAGCAAAAGGCCCACGACGAGGCCCTCAAACGCATTGCTGAGTGCCTGCGCCGCCGCGCCTCGGTGCTCGACTTGAGCCATCTGGGCCTGTCGTGCTTGCCGGGAAAAATGGGTCAGCTGGGCAAACTCAGCGAGCTCAACCTTGCGCACAACCGCCTCAGCAGCTTGCCTCCAGAGTTCTGCCAACTTGCGAGCCTCAGCCGCTTGGACTTATCTAATAACCAGCTCGCTGCTTTACCGCCCGCACTTGGCCAACTCGCCAGCCTGACTCTGTTGTACCTCGCCAATAACCCGCTTGCCGCACTGCCGCCTGAACTCGGCCAGCTCACCAAGCTGACCCGTTTGGATGTTTCTGATAATCCGCTCACGGCATTGCCGCCCGAACTCGGTCAACTCGCCAACCTCACCCGCCTAGACGTCTCCAACAACCGCCTCGAGTTCCTGCCTCCGGAACTCGGCGGGCTCACCGGCCTGACCCGCCTCTATCTGTCTGGCAATCACCTTGCCGCCCTGCCGCCGGAGTTAGGCTGCCTCGCCAACTTGACCCGACTTTATCTATCTGGCAATCAGCTCGCCAGCCTGCCGCCAGAGCTTGGCCAGTTGTCCAGGCTCACGGTGCTCGACGTTTCTATCAATAAGCTAGGCACTCTGCCGCCGGAGCTGGGCCAATTGCTCAACCTAACCGAGTTGAACCTTGATAACAACCTCTTGTGCAGCCTTCCGCCGGAGCTCGGTCAGCTCGCCAAGCTCACGGTGCTTCGGCTCATGTCCAACCGTCTGGCCACCTTGCCGGAGCCGTTGGCGGCCTTGGAGATGTTGGAGAAATTTTTTTTGCACGACAACCCTGCCTTGCAGCTCTCGCCCTCCGTGCTCGGGCCCGATCCGCGTCAACTGCCACCGCCACGGGTGGCCGCCCCCAAGGGGATTTTGGATTTTTATTTTGCGCGGCAGGGTGGGCGGACGCGGCCGTTGAACGAAGTGAAGTTGCTGTTGCTGGGTGCCTGTGGTGTGGGAAAAACCAGCCTTGTGAACGCCTTGCGGGACCTGCCATTTCGCGAACGCGAGGAAAGCACAACGGGCATTGCATTGAGCGATTTAATGATAGACGGGGCCGATGGCCAAGGGGTGATCGCTCATGTGTGGGACTGTTCAGGCCAGCCTGTCAGCCACCTGCTCCACCCGGTGTTTTTCAGTCCCCGCAATTTATATCTGGTGGTGCTCAGCGGCCGCGACCACCGCGAACGCGAGGAGGCGTGCTACTGGCTCAAGCTCATTGAGACGGCCACTTGTGACGAGCAGGGGCTGGTGCCACCAGTGATTGTGGTATTGAACCAATGGAACGTGCCCGGTTGCCGCCCCGAGTTGGACCGCGGCTTGTTGCGGGAGCAGTTTCCGTTCATCCGTGGGTTCGTAGAAATGGACTGCAAGGCGAAAAAGGGGGTGTCGGCGCTTAAAGCCGCATTCATCCGGGAATTTGAGCGCATGCCGTGGGTGAGCGAACCGTTCCCCGAGGAGTGGGATGCCGTGCGTCAGGCACTCGCCGCAAACGCCGGGCATCCACCGCTGCTCACATATACCGAGTACTGCGGCGTGTGCAGCGAACATGGCGTCACTGACGAGGGCCAGCAGGGCTACCTCGCTGAGATTCTGCACCACCTGGGTGCTGTTCTCAACGAGTCCGGCGATCCCCGCCGACACGATGCATCTCTGTTCCTGCCCCATTGGCTCACCAAGCATGTTTATGCCCTGATGCACCGTGCCGAAAAACTCGCCGGCGTCCTCCGCCAGAGCGACGTGGAGATAGCTCTCCAAGCCAAACCCGCCCCGGCATCCCACTCCTATCTGATGCTTTGGCTTCAGCGCCTGTCCCTCGCTTTTCCCGCTCAAACTGCCACCGGTCATATCTGGTTGGTGCCCCCGGCCTTGCCAAACTCCCCTCCCCCAGGCATCGACGCCTTTGGCGAGGCCGCCGAAACCGTCCGCCTGCGCTATACCTATCCATCACCGCCGAACCGGTTGGTGACCCTCTTCAGCGCACGCCGCTACGAGTTTATAGAGGACGTGAATGAACGCAAGCAACTGTGGCGCAGCGGAGCGATTCTTGCCCGCAAGGGTGCAAGGGTCCTCATCCGATGCATCCCGCAGAACTGCCAACTGACGCTCACCGTCATCGGCCCCACCAAACTCCGCCGCCAACTCGCCGACCTGTGCCAAGAGGAAATGCGCGACATCCACACAGAATATCCTGGCCTCGAGCCGCTCGGGGAAATTCTGCTGCGCGGCGAGTGGCAGGGCCTGACTCGCCGAGCCCACGTTCCTGAGCCTCAGGATGCTTGATCTCGACGACCGCCATATCCTCAGCACTCAGGGTTCGACCCGCTTTCGAAAACTGACCGAGCACGTCAAATTGCCTAACCGTCGGCCGTGAGCTGATCAGCAATTAATCTAACAAATGTTGAAATGTGAGGACTGACCCCATCGTCTGAGGCGTTTTGTAGCGGCGTGTCTGTGACCGCCGCTGTGCATGAGATGACCCTTCCCGAGCCAACTGGTTCATTGGCGATTCAGGGTCATCGGCGGACATAAACACGCCGCTACAAAACCACAAATGTCACCATGCAGGGCGCCGTCCCGTGACACCCATCGCATTTGTGTCCAAGGGGCGGATCTCCACTTCCCATGTCCCTGTTTTCACGCTACGGCTTGTGGCGTGCTCCGCTCACTCCGGTTGATGAATTTCCGCTGTTTTGATTCGCTGGCCATTGAGGTGCCAGAGAGCGGCGGCGTGTTTGTGGGTGACAACGCACAGGGGAAAACCTCAATTTTGGAGGCGCTGTGCGTGCTGGTGCGGCTTCACTCGCCGCGCACCCATCGCATGGTCACTCTGGCCCGCAGCGGCAGTGATGGCTTTGGGGTGGCAGGTGATCCATGGCAGCAGAACCGGCAAGTCCGCCATTCTCGTGGCGGGTTGCGGCTTAAAGTGGACGACGAGGTACGTGGCGGTCCTGGGGCCTATCTAGATGACGGCGGTCTGGTCGTCTGGATGGGTAACGAGGATCTCGACCTGATCCGAGGTTCCGGGGAAGGAAGGAGGCATTACCTCGACTTTCTCGGCACCCAACTTGATCCGGATTACCGTCGTGCTTGGTCTCGTTACCGGCGGGCGCTGCGAGCCAAGAACCTGCTGCTCAAAGATGCGCGGCCCCGGGATGCGGAAATCTTTTCCTATGAGGAGATCCTTGTCGCCAACGGCACCCTTTTGATGGAAACCCGCAGC
>JBAXCM010000335.1:0-5416 GCA_037141475.1 Verrucomicrobiota bacterium
GTCTATCAACACACTGCCGGTCTCGCAATACCCGTCTATTGCGCCACCCCAAATCACCATCAACGCCTTGTATCCGGGGGCGTCCGCCCAAACCGTGCAGGACACGGTGACCCAAGTGATTGAACAGAAACTCAACGGCATCGACAACCTGATCTATATGTCGTCAACCAGCGACGCGACCGGGGCGGTGGCCATCAACCTGAACTTCAAGGCAGGCACCGACCCTAACATAGCGCAGGTGCAGGTGCAGAATAAATTGCAACTGGCCACCCCGTTGTTGCCGCAGATTGTGCAGCGCCAGGGCATCTCAGTGGTCAAGTCCACGCGCAACTTCCTGCTCATCGTCGGTCTCGTGTCGGAGGACGGCAGCATGGACCGCAGTTCGCTAACCGACTACATGGTGTCCAATTTGCAGGACATCATCAGCCGCCTCGACGGGGTTGGAGAAATGCGGGTGTTCGGCACTCAAAATGCCATGCGAATCTGGGTGAACCCTGCAAAACTCAATAACTTCCATCTAACTACTAACGACGTCATCGCAGCCCTCCAAGCGCAAAACGTCCAGATCTCCGCCGGCCAATTTGGTGGAGTGCCGGCCAGCAAGGGCCAGCAGCTCAATGCCACCATCAACGCCCGGGCCCTGCTCCAGACGACTCCCCAGTTCGACGCCATCATCTTGCGCACCAACAGCGATGGGTCCACGGTGCGACTCGGCGACGTGGCGGAAAGCCGCATCGGCACCGAGAACTACGAGATTCAGTCGTTTTACAACGGCAAACCGTTAGGTGGGATGGCGGTGCGGCTGGCAGCCGGAGCCAATGCGTTGGAAACCGGCGACCGGATCAAGGCCAAGATGGAGGAACTCTCGAAGTTCTTTCCACCTGGGATGAAAGTGGCCTATCCGTATGACTCCACCCCGTTTGTCAAAATCTCCATCGAGGAGGTTGTGCGCACCCTCATCGAAGCCGTCTGTCTGGTGTTTATCATCATGTTCCTGTTTCTGCAGAACATCCGGGCAACCCTCATACCGACCATCGCAGTACCGGTTGTTTTGCTAGGCACCATGGGCGTGCTCTCCATCGCCGGTTTTTCCATCAACACACTGACCATGTTCGCGCTGGTCATCGTCATCGGGTTGCTGGTCGATGACGCCATCGTGGTGGTGGAAAACGTCGAGCGCATCATGTCCGAGGAGGGGCTCTCACCTCATGATGCCACTATCAAATCGATGGGGCAAATCACCAGCGCGCTGTGGGGCATCGCCACGGTGCTAACGGCGGTATTCCTGCCGATGGCATTTTTCAGCGGCTCCACCGGTGTGATCTACCGTCAGTTTTCCATCACCATCATCTCCGCCATGATCCTGTCAGTTTTCGTGGCGATGATCCTAACTCCCGCACTTTGCGCCACGATCCTCAAGCCCGTCGCCAAGGGCCACGTTGCTGGCGAGAGCGGCTGGTTCAGCGGGTTTTTCCGCCACTTCAACCGGGTGTTCGACTTCTGCCGAAGCAAGTACGAAGGCGTCGTCGGTCGCTCGTTCGGCAAGCCGCTGCGCTATTTGGTGGCGTACGGTGGCATCGTCGCCGCGATGGGATATTTTTTCCTGCACCTGCCGACGTCGTTCCTACCGGATGAGGACCAAGGGTTCATCATCTGTCAGGTCCAATTGCCGGCTGGTGCCACCCAGGAACGCACCCTCGAAGTGATGCGGGAAATGGAGCGTCATTTTCTTGTGGATGAGGCCGCCACCGTGGAAGGCATCATCAGCGTGGCGGGCTTCAGCTTTGCGGGCAGCGGCCAGAACATGGGCTTGGCTTGGGTCAAACTCAAGGATTGGAAACTGCGGCAAGGCAAGGACCTCAGGGCACAGGCGATTGCGGGCAGGGCCATGCAGAGTTTCTCTCAGATTCGCGATGGCATAGCATTCGCTTTCGTCCCTCCGGCCGTGCTCGAATTGGGCGTCGCCAGCGGCTTCGACTTCCAACTCCAAGACCGTGGGGCCCTCGGACATGAAAAGCTCATGGAGGCCCGCAACCAATTGATGGGCATGGCCATGCAAAGCCCCAAACTCATCGCTTGGGTACGACCTAACGGCCAGGACGATTCACCCCAATTCAACCTCGATATCGACGATGTGCGGGCCGGCGCCTTGGGTGTGTCCCTGTCCCAGGTCAACGACGTCCTAGCCACCGCTTGGGGCAGCTCCTACGTCAACGATTTCATCCAAGACGGCCGCGTCAAAAAAGTCTTCCTGCAGTCGGATGCCCGTTTCCGGATGTTGCCGGAGGACATCAATAGTTGGTTCGTCAATAGCAAGGGCGGCCAAATGGTGCCCTTCTCCGCCTTTTCCAGCGCCCACTGGCAGTATGGCTCGCCCCGGTTGGAACGTTACAACGGCATTCCAGCCGTCGAACTGCTAGGCCAGGCAGCGCCGGGCGTCAGCACCGGCGAAGCCATGGCCGAAATGGAAAAATTGGCGGCCATGTTGCCGGCTGGCATCGGTTACGAGTGGACCGGCCTTTCCTACGAAGAGAAACATGCCGGTGCCCAGGCCCCGACCTTGTATGCCATCTCGCTGCTGGTGGTGTTCCTCGCGGTGGCGGCTTTGTACGAAAGTTGGACCATCCCATTTGTCAATCTGCTGATGCTGCCACTTGGATTGTTAGGCGCGGTGGCTGCCGTCAAATTGCGCATGTTCCCCAATGATGTCTATCTGCAAATTGGACTTCTAACGACCGTCGGTCTATCTACCAAAAACGCCATTTTGATCATTCAGTTCATCAAACAACTCATGAATCAGGGCCACAATTTGGTGGACGCCACACTCACCGCGGTGCGCATCCGCTTGCGGCCGGTGATCATGACCTCACTGGCGTTCTTCTTCGGCACCCTGCCGCTGGCGCTGACCCATGGAGCGGGTGCGGCCGCCCAGAACGCTATTGGCACGGCGGTGACCGGCGGCTTGCTTTCAGCCACCTTCATCGACCTGATTTTCATCCCGTTTTTCTTTGTGCTCGTGTCGCGTGTATTCGGTTCGAAAAAGTCAGCGAAGCCCCCTGCTTTGCCCCCAGCGCTGCCCCCAGGGTTGCCGGTTGCGCATGGCTGAATGCCTCTTGCAGGCAAGGCTTGGCAAGTCACTCTCCTTAGGCCACGTTGCCGCCCGATGAAACGCGTGGTGATTTATACGGATGGCGGCTGCAAGGGCAATCCAGGCCCCGGCGGATATGGGGTGGTGCTGGTTTGCGGTGCGCACCGCAAGGAGCTTGCAGCGGGCTACCGCCTCACAACTAACAACCGAATGGAACTCCGCGGGGCCATTGCCGCACTGGAATTGCTCCGCGAACCCTGTGAGGTGGACCTCCACTCGGATTCCAAGTACCTCATCGATGCCCTCGATAAAAAATGGCTCGCCGGTTGGCAACGCCGCGGTTGGCAGACAGCCGCCAAGCAACCGGTAAAGAACCGCGACCTGTGGTTGCTGTTGCTCGCCGCCATCAAACCGCACACGATCCGCTGGCACTGGGTGAAAGGTCACGCCGGCCATCCCGAAAATGAACGCTGCGACGTGCTCGCCAACGCCGCCGTGAACAATCAGATTCTGTTGGACGACGACGGTTTTGGAGAGGTGTGACGGATGCCGGAAGCCGCCCTGGAAATGGGCGGATTCCTCCGGCTGAAAAAGGGCGCTACGCAACACTGTGGAAGCCCCCTCAGACGATGAGGTGCCGCTAACAATCGTTTCAAAAAAATCTTGGCAAGTGGGGTCTGCTGCATAATCTCGGGGGCAAGTGGTTTTCGAAATGAAAGTCACAGCAAATGCCGCCCGGACCCCATGTCAGCCAATCAGCCATGAGATTTCCCCCGCTCACAAACACCGCACCCGCCATTCCCACCATTGGGCAGCCGGCTGCCGAACACCTGTGATCCCCTCCCAGCCATGAGTTCGAGGTATTTACTCAAGAGCCTGCGCGCAGTGGCTATGTTCGAGGCAGTCAAAGGCGGTCTGGTGCTCGCCGTCGGCTGCGGACTGCTCAGACTCCTCCATAAGGACGCCCATCGCATCGCCGAGGAATTCATTTCACGCGTCAACTTGGATCCCGCAGGTAAATATCCGAAAATTTTCATCGATTTAACGGACCACATCACGGACGGCAAGCTGTGGTTTTTTGCCGGATTGGCCCTCATCTACGCGCTATTTCGGTTTGTTGAGGGCTATGGCCTGTGGAAGGAGAGAGCCTGGGCGGAATGGCTGGCACTGGTGAGTGGCTCCATCTATCTGCCTATTGAAATTTACGAGCTCTACCTCGAAATTTCTTGGGGCATGGTGCTGGCGCTGCTTGCCAACATCGCCGTCGTCGGCCTCGTCGCCTACATGCTCTTCCGCAAACGCTTCCCGGCTGGCACTGACGCCAGCAACTGAAGTTGACGGAAACTGAATAGGTAAAAACCCGCTATCAACCTGCCGCGAAGACGTCTTTGATGGCGACGCCCTTCCCATCCAGAGTGGCGTAAAACGGCCGTTGCTCAATCTCGTACATGGTTTTCGGGCTGATGCCCATGGCGGTAAAGATGGTGGCGTGCAGATCAGAGATGCTAACCGGATTTTTGATAGCGATGAGAGGTCGTTCATCGGCGGTGGCACCATAGACGAATCCGCGCTTCATGCCGCCGCCAAACATGACCACCGAGGTACCGCCCGTAAAATGTCGGTGCAGACCATAGTGTTTGGGTTCCTCCAAGGTATCCGATTTGGCATTGGACTGGTCCTGCGCGTTGGATCCGGGCACGCCTTCGATGAGGGCATCGCGGCTGAACTCGGAGGCGATGACGACCAGCGTCCGATCCAGCAATTTCCGCTCCTCCAGATCAAGGATGAGGCGGGCGATTGGCGAATCGATCTCTCGGTGCATCTGCTCCATCACCGAGTGGCCATCGGCATGGGTATCCCAGTGCAAAAATGGCACATATTCGGTGGTCACCTCAACAAAGCGCGCGCCGTGTTCGACCAAGTTTCTGGCCAACAAGCAGCCCTGACCGAAGCGTGAGTTACCGTAGGCCTCGCGGGTTTCCTTGGTCTCCAAGCCCAGGTCAATCACCTTCGCCTCAGGCGAGGACAACAAACGATGGGCATTTTCCAGCGCACGCAACATCGATTGTTGCTGATAATCCGACATCAAATCACGATGCGGATTCTGATCGACGAGCTTCTTGAAAAACGCCTGGCGATTGGCAAAGCGGCCAGGATCCATTCCCTTGGGTGGACGCACGGCAAGCATCGCG
Source organism: Verrucomicrobiota bacterium (assembly GCA_037141475.1). Classification (GTDB taxonomy): domain Bacteria; phylum Verrucomicrobiota; class Verrucomicrobiia; order Verrucomicrobiales; family Akkermansiaceae; genus Luteolibacter. Next base: position 5,281 of record JBAXCM010000335.1, read on the forward strand.
TCCTCGGGAAACGGCAGGCTCATCGGTCCGAATTCCGAACCAAAAAATCCGCCGGTGGTGAACGCCTTGAGTTCCTCGGACTCACCGACGCCTTCGAGCCGCTGGCCGATGTTGATGAATGCAGGAATGACCGGAT
>JBAXCM010000336.1:0-5399 GCA_037141475.1 Verrucomicrobiota bacterium
GTCCCAAGCCGGGGATGGGGACCGGTTGGCAGGTGCCCACGGGATTCTGCTGCATCCGTGGACGCAGGTGGCGATTTGCGAGGCAGGCGCGGAGCATATCCTCAGCGATGGTCTTGGATTTGACAGGTGTTCGGTTGGAGTTGTTCTCAATGTGGGTGCCACTCATCTCGGCCACGCCCACGTTGAAACGCTCGACGAGATGAGCGTCGCCAAACGCTGCATCGTGGATGTGGTCCTGCCCACCGGCACCGCCGTGTTAAATGCCGATGACCCGTTGGTGGCGGCCATGGCTGGCAAGTCCAAGGGCGCGGTGATATTCTTCACTTGTGATGCGAACAATCCAATTGCCGCCGCGCATCGCGCTTCCGGGGAGCGCGTGGTTGTGCTTCAAGACGGGCTGATTTCCCTAACTGAAGGGGCGGAGGAGAACGCTCTTTGCCCGCTGGCAGTGGTGGAAATGCCGGAGGGGGGAGAGCGCCACGCCGTGTCTATTCTCGCCGCAGTGGCGGCGGCCTGGGCCCATGGCTTGCCCGAGGCGCTTATCGCCGAGGGACTGGCGGGCTGAAGTTCTTGAAAACTCAAAGCGTTGAGCCAGTTGAAGTAGTCACACGAAATCTAATTTAGGCCACGTTCCGATAGTTGCAATACTTAACCGGTCTGAGGCGAAGCTGGGTTAATAGTACCGTTCCAAGCGCTGGCGGCTTTTAAGATCCAGAGTCGCCGGGTCTGTGATGAGGTAACGGGTGTTGCGGTGATCCATCACCACAATGCTGCCACCGGCTAGTGGCTGGATGCTTTCGTCATTTTCGACGGTGAAGTGGGTTTTGCCGCGATCGGTTGTCACATGCCATTCATATCCGTGGGCGGCACGCAGGATGGCATGAATGGATAGAATGAGTGGGACGAAATCCCGCTGCGCCAGCGCCTCGAGCAACATCTCCCGGGTCGGTCCGGGCAGTGCCGCCAAGTCCTCGATGCAGGCCAAGTCTTGTCCGCTCGAGCTGGTGATGGCGACCCAGTGGTCCGGATCAGTCAGGGGGAAGAGCCGCAGCGGCAGGACGTTGTCATGCACCACGCCTGCTGCATCCGTGTACATCAGGTTGCCGGCGGGGTTGCGCTGCAAGTCGAAATGAGTGGTAGGCGGATTCATGCTTGCGATACCTCTTGCATGGCTTGGTGGAGGCGGGCGTAGGTGCCGCTGGTCTTGAGCAGTTGCTCATGAGTGCCGATCTCACTGATGCGCCCATCTTCTAACACCACCAACCGGTTGGCCAGCCGCAGCGTGCCGAGCCGGTGCGCGATGGCGATGGTGGTGCGGCCGTGGACGAGATTGTCCAGCGCCCGTTGGATTTCCCGCTCGGTCTCGGTATCCACCGACGAGGTGGCTTCATCGAGAATGAGGATGGCTGGATCGATGAGCAGGGCGCGGGCGATGCTGATGCGTTGGCGTTCGCCGCCGGAGAGTTGTTGGCCGCGCTCGCCGACCATCGAGTCGTAGCCATCGACGAGTTTCATGATGAATTCGTGGGCACGCGCCGCCTTGGCTGCGGCGATGATCTCCTCGCGTGTGGCGTCGGGTTTGCCGTACGAAATGTTGTCTCCAATGGTTCCAAAAAATAAGTACGGTTCCTGCAGCACCAAGCCGATGTTTTTGCGGAAATCTTCCACATGAATGTCGCGTAAATCCTGCCCGTCCACCAAAATCGCCCCCTCACTCACATCGAAAAACCTGCAGGCCAAATTGACCAAGGTGGTTTTGCCGGCACCGCTGGGCCCGACCAGTCCGATCATTTCGCCTGGGGCGATGTTGAGGTTGATGCCACGGATGATCTGGCGTGAACCATGCCGGAACTTGATGTCCCGAAACTCAATGTGCCCGCTCAGCCGCCCAATCCGCCGCGTCCCCTCGGTGGCCGGCATGTCCGGCTCAACATCCAGGACCTCAAACACCCGGTGAGCGCTGGCCGCCGCCCGCTGAGCTGAGGCGAAAAACCGGCTCATCGCCTCCAGCCGGCCGTAAAACCGGGTGGTGTACGTTACGAAGCACCACAGCACACCCACGGTTAGGCTGCCGTGGGCGACGGTCATCGCCCCGACCACCCAAATGATGAGCAGGCCAAGATCGGTGAACATTTCAATCATCGGGCTGAAAAACGACCAAGTCCGGTTGACCCGGTCATTGGTTGAAAAGACGTGGTGGTCGGTCTGTCGGAACCGCGCGATTTCCCGTTGTTCCTGGGCAAAAGCTTTGACCACCCGCACCCCGGGGATCGTGTCAGAGAGCACGCTGGTCATCAGCGACCACGCCCGGCTTGATGCTGCGAAACCGCTGAGCAGGTGGCCGCGCACGCATTTCACCAGCCACGCCACCAGTGGCACCGGCCCCAAGGCGGCAAATGCCAGCAGCGGATGAATCTTGAACAGGATAAAGGCAGTGAAGGCGAATTGAAACACATCGCACACGAAGTCGATGAAGTTCACCGAGATAAACAGCGATAGCCGGTCGGTGTCCGTGCCAATCCGCGAAATAAGATCCCCGGTGCGTTTCTTGTTGAAGTAAATCAGCGACAAACTCTGCAAATGTTCAAATAACTCCCGCCGCAGCCGACTCGTCACCAATTCCGCAATCCGCGCCACCACAAACGTCCGCCACCACTTCAATAGCCACGCCACCAAGGCTGTGCCTAACAGCATGGCCGCATACGGCAGGAGCTGTCGCAACTGGATTTCTTCGCTCTTGGTTTGTAGCGGAATGAGCAACTTGTCCACCAGCACCCCCGTGATCCACGGCGTAAGCAAACTTGCACTCGTCGCGGCAATCGTCAGCAACAAACCCAGCACGATGAGTCGCAGCCATGGCCGCGAAAATTTTAGTAGCCGCAGGAGCGGATTGCCATGGGTGACGTCCGGCATCAGGTCGGTAAATCCCAGCCCTTCGTCATCGCCTTCGGTTTCAATGGGCTCGGGCATGGCGCTCGGTACCCCGCCATCCAGCGCCCGTTGTTGATCCAGAAAACAGGCGACGAAGGTGTCGGCCTCCTTCACCAGTCCGGCAGTGAAGCGCCAGTGACGGTTGCTTGACGCGGCGGTGGCGGCGAGGTGCAGCGCGGCAGTGGCACCCATTTCTTCCATACTGAGGCCAGCAATCTCGCCGAGCGCCCAATCTTGAAATGGCTTCGGTCCCGCTTGGTTCTCCTCAAAGCACAGCAGCCGCCGGTTCGTCAATACCAGCAGCCCCTTTTGAAATTGCAATCGCTGGTCCAAATCCACTTGAAAACGCGCCATGACTCGCTCCCCAGTTTCTAAGCGCTTTTCGAGGAGCGGAGGCGTCAGTGGATCGGCGGGCATGGAATTCGATAGGCGAATAGGCGGGCAAGGGGTTACGGCCACCCATGCTGCGGATCAGACGCGGTTTGTAAAGCGTAACTGATAAATTGCAAATTTTCTTCAGCGGTACAGCAATCTCTTGCGCAATTGGCGATTTATGGTCAACCTCCCGCGGCAGCACTGCGGATCCCCGTCGCGTGGCCACTGCAGTAGCTCTGACCCAGCTCCCTCATTTTGAGCGCACTACCCTCCGATAAGCGGCATTTTATCAGCATCCAAAAGATCCTTGCATTGCGGGGACCGAATCGTTGGACCCGTGTCACTGCGCTCGAATGCTGGGTGCGCTTCCTACCGCTGGACTCCCCAGCCCCGGATTGGCAAGCTCGCCTGCTCGCTTGGCTGCCCACACTCGAACTCCAGCCCCATGGCCAGCCAGAGACCGCCACTCTCGCCGCAGTCCTTCACGATTTGACCATCCACCTGCAATCCCGCCCGGACTTGCACCTGCGCTTCGTCAAAGTGATGCCCACCTCACAGAGCGACCTTTTGCGCGTCATCGTCCAATATGACGAGGAAACCGTCGGCCGGGCGGCCTTTGACCTAGCCCGGCAAATGCTGGATGCCGCGTTGGCGGGTGAGCCATTGGATGTTGCCGCCGGAATGGAAGAAATCACGGATCTGGCGGACGATTTGTGCCTCGGGCCCAGCACCCGATCGATGGTGGATGCTGCGCTGAATCGCGGCATTCCGGTGCGTCGGCTCACTGAAGGCAGCTTGGTTCAACTCGGCTGGGGCAGCAAGCAGCAGAAGATTCTGGCGGCTGCCACCAGTCAGACGAGTGCCATCGCCGAAGACATTGTTCAGGATAAAAACCTCACCTGCCGCCTGTTGCGTGAGGTTGGCCTGCCTGTCCCGCGCGGCCGTCCGGTGGATTCCGCCGAAGACGCCTGGCTCGCCGCCCTTGAAATCGGACTGCCGGTGGTTGTGAAGCCGCTGGATGGCAACCAAGGTCGCGGAGTTGCCCTCAACCTAACATCGAAGGAGCAGGTTTATGCGGCCTTTGATGCCGCCTCCGAGGAAAGCGACTCGATCATTGTGGAGCAATTTGCCGCAGGCGAAGATTACCGTGTTCTCATTGTGGGTCGGCAGTTGGTGGCCGCCAGCCGCCGCAAGCCCGCCCACGTCATTGGCGATGGTCTTCATTCCGTCAACGAACTCATTGCCGAGGCGAACCTCGACCCACGCCGCGCTTCTGCTCACGCCGCAGCGCTGAGCAAAATCCGTATCGACGCGGTGGCTCTCGGTGTGCTCGGTGAGCAGGGCCTGACCCCGGACTCCATTCCGGCAGAGGGAGACGTCGTGTTTATCCGGCGCAATGCCAACCTGAGTACCGGTGGCACTGCAGTGGACTGCACCGATGACGTTCATCCGAGTATCCGGGCGGCCGCTATCGAAGCGGCCCAGACCGTCGGCTTGGACCTCTGCGGCATCGATATTGTCGCCATCGATATCTCCCAGCCTCTCAGCGAGCGCAACGGCGTGATTATCGAGATCAACGCCCGCCCCGGCTTGCGGATGCACCTCTATCCATCTGAGGGCCGCCCCCGCAACGTCGGTGAGGCGGTTATCAGCACCATGTTTGCCCCTGGCCAAAACGGCCGCATTCCCATTGTCGCGGTCACCGGCGTCAATGGCAAAACCACCACCACTCGCTTCATCGCTCATCTTTTGGGAGAAAACGGCTGGCGCGTCGGGCTCACCAGCACCGACGGGGTCACGGTTGGCGGTCGGGTTTTGGACACGGGAGATTGCAGCGGGCCAAAAAGTGCGCGGGCGGTGCTGGCTTATCCAGGTAGCGATGCAGCGGTGTTAGAAATTGCCCGTGGAGGGGTGTTGCGCGAGGGCCTGCCCTTTGATTGTTGTGATGTGGCCGTGGTCACGAACATCGGCGAAGGGGATCATCTCGGGATCGCGGAAATCCATACTCCCGGTGAACTCGCTGCCGTCAAACAAACGATTGTCGCTGCCGTGAGTGCGACCGGGACTGCGGTGCTCAATGCCGCTGATCCTTT
>JBAXCM010000337.1:0-5380 GCA_037141475.1 Verrucomicrobiota bacterium
AGAGGCCCTTGAAGCCCTTGTACTCCTGATAGGTACCAGTCGGCACCGCAACCTGCCCCCACTCGTGATTGAGACGGCGATACTGGATGATGAATCGCGTCGGATCCGCAAAATTGTTTGTGTCCGCGGCAAAATTACCGCGATCCATCCCAATGTGAATGTTGTGGCGAATCTCAAAATGGAGGTGCGCCGGATACATTCCGCGATTGCTGCCGAGGGTGGCGATTTGCTGACCGCGTTTCACTTTTTTCCCCACCGAGGTCATGATGGCCAGCAGGTGGGCGTAGAACGAATCACAGAATTTCACTTGGCCACTGGCAGCATCCCGGTAGGCATGGCGGACAATGACGACGTTGCCCCAGCTGCCTCTGACGTCATAGGCAAAGGTGACGATGCCATCGCCAATGCTGTATATCGGGTCCCCGAGATCGGTATCGCCGCCACCCCGCCCGTTCCAGTCCTCACCAAAATGTTGCGGGGATCGCAGCCGCAGTCCCCGCGATTTGTAGTAACCGGCACCATCCGGCTTGCCCACCGGATAGTCAAAACCATCAGCCAAAGCCAGTTTTTCCGATCCCTCGGCCGCCGCCCATCCCACGCTGCCAATAAGCAGCACCGGGGCCATCAGCGAGAGAAGCCGTTTGCGTGCCGTGCGGGTCCAAGTCATGCTCAAGCCCAGACCATCGACGGCTTGCCCCCGGCCCGCAAGTCGAAAAATTCCCCCTGATATTCAAGCTATGCGAGAGATCACCGTCCCCACTCAGAAACGCAACACCCGCCTGACCGACGGACGGCCAAGCGGGTGTTGGAAGGAAATGGGAAACAGGAATTACTTGGTCGTATCAGCTAGCGGTGCGGGCAGCGGAACGAGGGACGACTGCATGCCCAGCTTGGCGCACACGAAATAGACGAGCGAACCGATCATAAACGCCACCACCGGAGCGCAGGGAATTGGCACTTGGATGACCGTTGGCAGCAGTGTGTTAGGCAGGATGCCGACGACAAACCCGAGCAACCACGCAATCCAACCGGCTGGGTTGAAGCCAGCCCGTGGTCCGCTCCACTTACCGCCAGCGAGCAGGTAATCGACCAGCATGGCACCGCAAATCGGTCCGAACGAGGCACCGATGAAACCGAACACGCTGGGCAGTTTGCTGGCCGCGCCGGTAATGGCTAAGATCATGCTGATGACCGCGCCTACGCCGACGGAGATGAAAGGGTTGATTTTGGGCATAACGGTCTTGAAGCTGTTAGCCGCGATGAACGAGGAGAAGCACGCACCCGGGAATGAGGCCAACGTCAAGCCGATCATCACCGCTGCAAAAACGGCGGGGGAAAGTTTTTTCTCAAGAGCGGCCGTCATATTTACCACATCCGGGCCGATATCGCCGGTGGCACGCGCTCCGGCCACCACAATGACCGAGATACCCGCTGTGAACACGATGGCGATGATCACGCCAACAATGCCGCCCATGCTCACGTCCTTCTTATCACGACCGCTGGTGCAAATGTCCACACCCGCCGCGCCAGCAGTAGCAAAAAAGCCAACGATGGCACCGATCATCAACAACGTGGCGCTCAACGCGCTACCGGTGCCCGCAGCGGCAGCAGCAGCCACCGGAGGGGTGTAACTGCTAGCTGCACCTCCGAACATGCCCAAACCGACCAGCAACACCACCAGAGGAATGAGCGGCAGGTATGTGGAAACCTTGGCCACGTATTGAATTCCCTTGAGACCCACGAACGCCGCGCCCAGCGCCCAGATCACGCATAGCGGAATATAGAGCGACGGCGCATGAAACCCTTTCGCCAGTGCGTCGGCCGAACCAAATGTGTTGACGCCGAGCCAGCCGAATTGCAGCGCTCCCATCAAGAAACCAGGCATGATCAGCGCCCCGGCGGTACCAAATACCGAACTACCCACCACATAAAGCGGCAAACCCGTCCGCATGCCCAGCAGCCCCGGAACGAGATAGAAAAGAAAATGACAAATCAGGCCGCCCAACACAATGCCGAGCAAGGTGGCTCCCAGTCCGCCGGAGGACAGTCCGTTGCCGGACATGCTATCCCAGAAAACGAACCACAGGAAGATACCGGCGTAGGTAGGGGCGATGTTTTTGTACCAGGGGGCGCGGTTGGCCTGCGGATTGGGCGAGGCACCGGCGATGTAGGATGGAAGTGGACTGGATTGGCTCATGGTGTTTTTTGTTATTTTTGCGATGAAGCGGACACAAACCGTCAGCCTTGCGGATTGAGGCAATCCCTTACGGCTGGGTTAGGCAAAAATTGGCCGATGGGCCGCCCGCCTGTCAATCATAAAGCGCGGATGCTGCAAGCTAAAGGCGTGCACAAGAATGGCTGTCGCCTTGTAGAGGCGTGTCTATGACCGCCGATGAGCATGAAGCGCGGGTGAATCTGACGTTTGGGCAAGGGCCATCTGATTCCCATCGGTGGTCATAGACACGCCGCAACAAACCGTCTCAGATGCCGGCCGACAGCCGTTATTGAAAGGGGAGACCGCCGGACGGGCCGAGGGACCACTGCCAGTTCCGCCTTCTCCCGGGGCCCCGCTCGGCGCGATCGCATTGGGGATTGTCAAAGCGGGAGATTGCGCGGAGGATGCTGCGGGTTTCGTTTTCGCCGAAGGCGGGCATCCGGGGACGGAAATCTGTCAGGCCGTTATGGCTAGGAGGCAACCGAAACGAGACGCCGAGGCTATGGCAAACATGAGTGAGCACCCACAAATCGACAGCGGAAAAGCCGCACGGACCGAGGTTCGCACGGCGGGTAAACGCCATGAAATCCGCGAAAACCGCAAGGCCATCGTGGCCGGCACTTTGATCGGATGGCTCATGAAAATCGCCTCCCTGACGCTGCGCTTTCACATCGACGACCGCTGCGGCATCGGCCAACCCGGCGTCCATCCGGCACCCGTGATCTATGCACTCTGGCACAACCGGTTTTTCACCGTGCCGGCGGCTTGGCGGAAACTCTGCGGACAATCCCGCAAATCCGTGGTCCTCACCAGCGCCAGCAACGATGGGGCAATGGTCGCCCGGGCAATGGCCGTATTCGGGTTCCGCGCCGTGCGCGGCTCGTCGTCGCGACGGGCTGTGGCCGCTCTCGTCGGCATGAAGCAGGCCATCCGCGACGGCTTCGACGTATGCGTCACTCCCGACGGCCCGCGCGGCCCACGCTACGTGTTCCATCCGGGCTTGGTGAAGATCGCCGAGGCTACCCACACGCCGATCATCCCCATCCACGTGCGCTTTGACGCGGCATGGCGCTTGAAGACCTGGGATCGTTTTGTCATTCCCAAGCCATTCAGCCGGGTCCACGTCATCTTTGACCGGCCGCTCACCGTGCTACCCGCCGCCGACGCCGACGCGTTTGAAGTGGAACGCCAGCGCATCGAAACCATCCTACTCGCCGGGGTGGATGATTCGGGAGATTGAGGATTGCAGATGTGCCCAAATTCACTAAATTCCGCTTATGGGAACATTTCATGTCGGAGCACGCATCGAAAATGTCGTCGATCGCTCAAATGGAGCGGCTTTGTCGCGGATGCTCGTTGACAGTGGGAGTGAGTACACTTGGGTACCATCGAGCATGGCAACCCGCTTGTGTAAAATCGTCTGGATCGTAGCAGCGGCCGTCGTGCCGGCCACTCTCGCCGCGCAGAATCTGACGCTTGCAACGCGGGGACAACCCGCCGCCTTCTCGATTGTTCGATCCGTGAGCGCCTCTCCATCGCAAATTTACGCGGCCGGGGAGTTGCAGAAATTCACAGCTCTAATGACCGGTGTCCAACTCCCGATCCTCACTGATGACGCCCCGCTTCCACCCAACGCCATCATTTTGGGCAATACACGCCATAGCGAGCAGTTGCTAGGCGCCCCACTTGACCTCAAGGCTCTCGGCGATGATGGATTCCGCCTCAAATCCACCGCTGCCCACCTGCTCATCATCGGCGGCCCCCTGCGCGGCACGCTTTACGGCGTGTACGAATTGCTCGAGCGCTTCGGTGGATGCCGGTGGTATGCCTCTTGGCACAGTGTCATTCCGCCGCATGACACCTGGACAATACCGTCCATTGACGAAACCCAGAAACCCGCCTTCGCCCTGCGTGAACCGTTCTGGTTCGATATGTTTGACGGAGATCTGGCGGCCCGCAACAAGGCCAATGGCAACGCCATGCGCCTGACCGACAAACACGGTGGCCGCATCAGCTTCGGCGACGGTCTCTTTGTCCACACCTCCAATTTGCTCTGCCCGCCGGATGAATTCTTCGCCACCCACCCGGAATATTTCAGCGAAATCAACGGCAAACGCCTCAAAGACCAAACCCAACTTTGCCTAACCAATCCGGAGGTGCTCAAAATCGTCACAGACCGCCTGCTCGCCCGGATTCGCAGGGAGCCTGCCGCCAAACTTTTCAGCGTGAGCCAGAACGACTGGTACAACTTTTGCACCTGCCCCGCGTGCAAGGCCGTCGATGATCGCGAAGAGTCCCACTCCGGATCCATGATCCAGTTCGTCAATCAAGTGGCCGAAGCCGTGGAAAAGGAATTTCCAGACGTCTGGATCGAGACGCTCGCCTATCAGCACACCCGAAAACCGCCCAAATCCGTCCGCCCCCGCCACAACGTTGTGGCACGCCTCTGCTCAATTGAATGCGACTTCTCCACCCCGCTTGATCAAAGTTCCTTTGAGCAAAACCGCAGTTTCGTCAGGGAGATCCGCGACTGGAGTGCCATCACCGACAAGCTCTTTGTGTGGGATTACACCACCAACTTCCACCAATACATCGGCCCGTTTCCCAATGTCCTGGCCCTTCAGGGCAATGCCCAATTCTTCCGTGACAACCACGTCGTGGGGCTTTTCGAGCAGGGGGCCTACCAAGGGCGTCACGGTGATTTTGCCGAACTCAAGGCGTGGCTCCTCGCCAAGTGGCTGTGGAACCCGGATCTGCCCCTGGAACCTCTCCTCAAGGATTTTTTCGAAGGCTATTATGGTGCCGCCGCTCCCCTGATCCGCCGCTATTTCGATGAGTTGCACCGCTTTCACCCCGATCCCGCAGCCAACCCACTGCGGATCTTCGACGATATCTCCAATCCTGCCATCCCGGATACTTTCTATCCATACGCAGCCGACTTGTGGCAACAGGCCGAGGCAGCAGTGAATGACTCGCCGACCCACTCCTACAATGTGAGGATGGGTGCCATCCCCGTGCTCTATGCCCGCCTCACCCGCTTGCAACCTTTCGAAGCAAAATCCGTTTGGGTCACGGCCAACCCACAACTCTACGACGTGCCGCCAGAACAAAAGCGCCTCGCTGCCACTTTGCTGGCCCGTTTCAGCGAGGCCAAGGATATCAGCA
>JBAXCM010000338.1:0-5368 GCA_037141475.1 Verrucomicrobiota bacterium
TCGTTCTTCTGGGCTCAAATGACGTCCAACGTCATCCGCCAGACGCTCGGTGTCCCGGCTTTCCGGGTCACCCTCAGCGACATCACCGTGAACAAGCGCCAGGAATTGGCCATCGAGGCCCGTGATCGGTTGTTAGTCCTGGCCCAAACCAGCTCGTTGGAAGACCTGCTGCGGGCCACCCTGGATGAGGCGGAGGCACTGACCGGGAGCGTGGCCGGTTTCTATCATTTTTTGGAGACCGATCAGACGACCCTTTCGCTGCAGGCATGGAGCGCCAACACCGAGCGCAACCTATGCCGGAAGGTGGGAGTGAAGCAGCATTACCCGGTCAATGAGGCCGGCGTCTGGGTGGATTGTATCCGTCAGCGTCGCGCGGTGATTCACAATGATTACGCGGCTCTGCCCGACCGCAAGGGACTGCCGGAGGGCCATCTGGCGGTCCAGCGGGAACTGGTGGTGCCGGTGCTGCGCAGAGGTCTCATTGTGGCCATTTTGGGCGTGGGTAACAAAGCGAGCGACTACACCGTCGCTGATAGCCAATCCGTCGAGGTGCTCGCCGATTTTGCTTGGGACATTGTCGAGAACAAGCGCCAAGCGGATAAATTGCAAGAGTACCATCATTTGCTCAATGCCATCGTGGACAATTCGCCCTCCAGTATTTTTGCGTTCGACCTGCAACACCGCTTCATTCTTCTCAACGACGCGATGGGGCATTTCCTCGGTTTGCCCAAGGAAGAGACCTTGGGCAAGTCCATCACCGAGGTATTGCCGGATGAACTGGCTGTCACCCTGATGGCCACCAACAGCCGGATTATGGCCAGCGGTGAACCGTTGCGGATCGAAGAGGTTGTTAGAAGCCGTGCCCACAAGGACCCACGCGCCCTGATCACCATGAAATTTGCCTTGCGCAATGCCCGTGGTGAGATCACCGGTCTCGGCGGCGTGTCCAGCGATGTGACCGACTACGAGAGCGCGCTGGCCGACCTGCGCAAATCTTTGGTTGAGAAGGATTCGTTGCTCAAGGAAATCCATCATCGGGTGAAGAATAATTTGCAAATTGTCAGCAGTTTGCTCCGCCTGCAAGCAAGCCGTGTCGCCAGCCCAGACACTCGGACGGTGCTGATGGATATGGAGGGTCGGATTCATTCGATGGCCCTTGTTCACGAACACCTCTATCTTTCCGAGAACCTCGCGGCGGTTGACCTTGCCACCTATCTCCGCCAACTCTGCAACTACTTGTACCACTCGTTGATCCTCATCCCGGGTTCCGTCCAACTCCATCTCGATATCTCTCACGTCGCCCTCCCTATAGACCAGGCCATCCCCTGCGGCCTGCTCGTCAACGAACTCGTCTCCAATGCTTTCAAACACGCGTTCCCCAATGGACGCCACGGCCAATTGTGGGTGTGCCTCAAGCCCCTCGCTGACGCTGGGGGGTGGCTCCTGCGGGTCGCCGACGATGGCGTGGGCCTTCCCCCAGGCCTCGACCTAGCCCACATCTCCTCCCTTGGCCTCAAGCTCGTCAGTGACCTCAGCCGTCAACTCGCTGCGCAGCTCACCCTCGGCAGCGGCCCGGGAGCTGTGTTGGAGGTGCTCTGCGTGCCTCCCTCCCCGGCGGATTTTCCAAGCTCGCGCAAATAATGATAGGCGGCACCGTGGAAGCTGTGCCATCATCCGTTTTCGAACCAGTTTAGAGATGACGACAAGCAAGCCCAAGCTATTGATAGTGGAAGACGAGGCCATTGTGGCGGCGGATCTCGTGGAGCGCTTGACGCGACAGGGCTATGAGGTGCTCGCCAGTGTTGCCAGCGGCGAGGAGGCGTTGGTTCGGGCCGAAGAGTTGCGGCCGGATCTCGTCCTCATGGATATTCACTTGCAGGGAGTGATGGATGGTGTGGAGGCAGCACACGAAATGCAGACGCGGTTGTTTTTACCAGTGGTTTTCCTAACAGCATACGCCGTTGGCGCCACGCTGCAACGGGCGAAACTCGTTGAACCCTACGGTTATATCCTCAAGCCGGTAGGGGATCGCGAGTTGGAGATTGTCATCGAAATGGCTCTCTACAAAAGTCAGGTGGACTTGACCATCAAGCATACCAATGCCCAACTCGGAGAGCGGGTGGACGAGTTGAGGGAAAAGTGCGCGGAATTAGAACGATTTAACAAGGTCACGGTGGGCCGCGAATTGCGCATGATTGAGTTGACGCGTGAGGTCAATGCCCTGCTTGAAGCCGCCGGACAAGCGGCCAAATACCCGGTTGTCGAGAATGGGCGCATGGCCACCGTGGCCGGCCAGCGCAGCCTATCTCAGCACGATAGTTATCTAGCCACTCTCAACCTGTTGGAGGACTTGCAATCTGAAAATGAGGCCCGCAAAGCCAGTGAGGAGGCGTTGCGCGAGAGCGGCAGACGTCTCCTTGAAATCAACCATCACCTTGAAGCCGCCACCGCCCGAGCCACGGATTTTGCCGCCCAGGCTCAGATGGCCAGTGCGGCCAAGAGCGCGTTTTTGGCTAACATGAGTCACGAGATCCGCACACCGCTCAACGGGGTCATTGGCCTCACCGGGCTGCTGCTGGATACTGAACTCAACGCCGAACAACGCCGCTATGCCCACACGATGCGCAGCAGCGGCGAAATTTTGCTCAGTTTGATCAATGATTTTCTCGATATCACCAAGATCGAGTCAGGCAAACTAGAACTCGAAGCCTGTGAATTTAATCTAGCCGATTTGCTGGAGGAATTCACCGGGTCTATGGCCGTTCGGGCTGCTGCCAAGGGCATCCGGCTGAGTTGCGGCACCGATCCGGCAGTGCCCGTCCTGCTGCTTGGGGATGCCGGAAGGTTGCGTCAGATTCTGACAAATTTGGCTGATAATGCCATCAAGTTCACCGATTCTGGAGAGGTGCTCATTGACGTCTCGCTTCTAACCGTGAGCAGCGAGCAAGTCCAGCTTCGCTTCGGCGTTCGGGACTCGGGCATTGGCATCCCGGCTGACAAACTCAGCATTTTATTTCAGAAGTTCAGCCAAGTGGATGTGTCCACCACCCGCTGCTACGGTGGCACTGGCTTGGGTCTGGCCATCTCCAAACAACTGGCAGAGTTGATGGGTGGGCAGGTCGGCGTGAGCAGCGAAGTGGGCCAAGGCTCGGAGTTTTGGTTCACCGCATGCATTGCCAGACAGACTTCGGCATGCGCGCCGCGACTCGCCGCCTCCCGCGCCGCCGCTAACCAATTGCGCAATGTCCTCGCGGATCGCAACGCATCCATCCTCCTCGCCGAGGACAATACCACCAACCAACAGGTCGCCTTGAGCATCCTCAGGCACCTCGGCCTGCGCGCCGATGCCGTGGCCAATGGCGAGGAAGCCGTCCAAGCCGTGGCCTCCCGACGCTACGACCTAGTGATCATGGACGTGCAGATGCCGGTGATGGACGGGCTGCAAGCCACCCGCCAAATCCGCCGACTGCCATCTTCCGTTAGCAGTTCTTCACTGCCTATCATTGCGATGACGGCCAATGCCATCCAGGGGGATCGAAGCAAATGCCTTGAGGCGGGGATGGACGATTATGTGAGCAAACCCGTCTCTCCCCAAGGCCTTGCCGAGGTGCTTGGCAAATGGTTGCCTGTGGCGTGAGCCAGCGACACGACGTCTCAATTCATGAAAAGCTCCTCACCGCCCGGCCATTCCCATGTCTCTGAGACCGTGGCGTCGCCTATTGACTTGTGGCGTCCTCTCGAAGCCTCGCTGCTGGGTGGATTGTCGCTGTGGCTCTGTTGGCTGGTGTTTTTTTGCAAAATCCCTCTTGAATGCGGGTTCATGCCATTGTTGTTATGGGCGGCCTTGCGCTTTGGCATCAACGGCGTCTTCAGTGTTGCGGGTGCAATCATCCTGCTTGCCACCATCGGCACTCGCATGGGTGCCAGCCCCATGGTGCGGGCTGCCGATCGGGAATCCCAGTTGCTGCTCCATGCCTATCTGGGGGTCACCATCACTTGCTCCGTTATATTGGCAAATGCGCTCGCCAAGCGCAAACGAACCGCGGACGAACTTGTGGCTGCTAACCAAAGCATCGCACAAGCCAATCGCAGCTTGGCAAAGGCGAATGCCAAAGCAGAAGCGCTGGCCACTCAGGCAGCGCTGGCCAGCACTGCCAAGAGCGAGTATTTGGCGAACATGAGCCATCAGATCCGCACCCCGCTCAACGGCGTCATCGGCCTCACCGGCCTGCTGCTAGATACCGAACTCGACGCCGATCAATTGCGCTACGCCCAGACGGTGCGCAGCAGCGGCGAAGCCTTGCTCGTCTTAATTAACGATTTGCTAGATATCTCAAAAATCGAGGCTGGCAAGTTGGAACTCGAAAACCAGAACTTTGATCTGACCGGCTTGTTGGATGAAGTCACCCGTGCCTTCACCGCGCAGGCCAGCGACAAGGGCGTGGCTCTGAATTGCTGCGTCGAAGATGCGGTGCCCACGGCCCTGCGTGGCGATCCGGGGCGCTTGCGCCAAATCCTCGCCAATTTGGTCGATAACGCCTTCAAGTTCACCGATGTGGGCGAGGTCGCCATCCGTGTCTCAGTGGGGGGGACGACTCCTCACGGGGTATGTCTGCGTTTCAGCGTGCGCGACTCCGGTATCGGAATTCCGGCCGATAAACTCGGGGCTTTGTTTGATAAATTCAGCCAGGCGGACGCCGCCACAACCCGCCTCTATGGTGGCACCGGTCTGGGGCTGGCCATTGCCAAGCACCTCGTCGGTTTGATGGGTGGGGAAATCGGTGCGACCAGTGATGAGGGCAAGGGTTCGGACTTTTGGTTCACCGTGCTCCTGGCCAAACAACCTCCACAGGTCCAGCCTCGTTCCAAGTCGGCGCGCTCCGCCGCTCACGAGTTGCTCAATGTATTGGCCGGACGCCATGCCCGCGTTTTGGTGGCCGAGGACAACCCCACCAATCAACAGGTGGCCCTGAGCATTCTCAAACATTTGGGCCTGCGCGCCGACGCGGTGGCCAATGGCGCCGATGCTCTCGAGGCACTAGCCACACACTCCTACGACCTTGTTCTCATGGACGTCCAGATGCCGGTGATGGACGGCATCGAGGCCACCCGTAAGATCCGTAGCGCCGAATTAGCGGCGGGTAAACCCCGTTTGCCGGTCATCGCCATGACCGCCAACGCCATGCTCGGCGACCGCAACAAGTGCCTGGAAGCTGGCATGGATGATTACCTCAGCAAGCCGGTGCCCCCTCAAATCTTTGCCACCGCGCTCGACAAATGGTTGCCACGCAGCGACTGAGACTGGCTATTGATCCAGGGCGGATTTTTTGAAATACTTCAAGTTACTCATCATTAACGGTTAAACGAT
>JBAXCM010000339.1:0-5358 GCA_037141475.1 Verrucomicrobiota bacterium
CCAAGGATTATGTGAATTGGAGCTGGCAGGCGATGAATTGGCCGCAGACTGAGTTCAAATGGGCACCGTCGGTGGTAAACGTCCGGGGAAAATTTTACATGTACAGCAGTGTGCCCTGTCAGATATGGGCCGCAAGCGCTGACACACCAGTCGGGCCGTGGACGAATTTGATGGGGGCGGCGGGCAAGGAGATGATTCCCGACCAGACGCCGAAGGGGTCGATTGTGTTGGATGGTGAAGCCTTCATCGACGACGATGATTCGGTCTATCTCTGGTACAGCACCTGGTGGCACCCCACCGTCGCCAAACTGAAACCGGATATGCATACATTCGATGGCGAACCGATCCAGTACTTTAAACACGATGCCCTGCCAAATCCTCCAAAGGGACTGGTCACCGGTTGCATGGAGGCTCCCTATATGTTCAAGCACAACGGCCTCTATTATCTGATGTATTCGGACGCCATGTGCCAGGATTCCACCTACAACGTCAAATACTCAACCAGCAAGTCGCCCACCGGTCCGTTTGACTACAATCCATCTAACAATCCGATCCTCGAGACCAACGATGACGACACCGTGGACGGCCCCGGCCACCACTCGATGCTGGTGGATGGCAAGCACGTCTATATCGTCTATCATCGCCACGACAATCCCCATGACCCGGATGGTGCCCACCGCCAAACGTGTATCTCCGAGTTGTATTTTAATGCCGACGGATCCATTGAAAAACTCCAGCCCGGGCACGCAGGTGTGGGTTACCTAGCCCCTTCCACCAAGCGCGACTCCAATCTTGCGCTCGGCAAGGCCGTCACCGCATCGTCGTCACTCAGTGGCGATTTCCGGCCGGAATATGCCGTCGATGAGAACAACGGCACGCTGTGGAAAGCCGCCGATAAGACGTATCCGCAGTGGCTGCAGGTGGACCTCGGCAAAATCTCACCGGTCCGGCGCATCGAAACATCATTCCAGTATCCGCAGGTCGCCAACCGGTATCTGATCGAAACTTCCAATGACGCCATGAACTGGCACGCCTTTGCCGAGCGCCAGCACAACTCACAAGCGGGCATTATGACCGACAAGGGCGACGTCAAGGCCCGCTACGTTAGGATATCTCTCCTCGGTCAAGACTCAGGCCGCCCGGACCAATGGGCAGCGCTGTGGGACTTCGCTGTGTTTGATGGAATCGATAAGCCTAACCAAGCTCCCGTGGTGGATCTTGGCCCGCCTCTCAATCTCAATTTCCGCTATCCATCGTTCACCATCGAAGGCATCGTTCATGATGACGGTTTGCCTAACGGCCCCGTGACAGTTGCCTGGAGCCAAGCCAGCGGACCCGGCACTGCGATCTTCAGCCATCCCGACCGCATCCGCAGCGACGTCAAGGTTGACAAGCCCGGCCGATATGTCCTCAAGCTCACCGCCGATGACGGAGCCCTTAAGGGAGAGTCCACCGTGGCGGTCAATCTGGCACCACCCACCGAACGCGTGCTTGCCTATGACTTTGATGAGGCTAGCGGTGCCGTTGTTAGTGACGACAGTGGCAACGGAAAATCAGCCGTGCTGCGCAAAGGTGCCAGCCGCAGCATGGGCATGCGCGGCCGGGCCGTCAAACTGGACGGGGCAGGTGCCTACGTCGCCATCTCGCCGATAGGTGAACTGCATAGCGCCACCTTTGCTGCTTGGATCAACCCCCATCAGGTCAACCCCGATGCCAGCTTGCTGTGCGCCGATGGCGGTGCCTTCAGGCTTGTGCTCAATGGCACAGGCGCCTTGCAATTGGCCATCGAGGGCATGCCAGCTCAAATGTCGGAATTCCGCTTCTCTCAGGCCCAGGCCGGCGAGTGGCGGCATGTCGCAGTCACCTGTGATCCATCAGGGAAATCCGTCGCTTTCTTTATCGATGGCAAACTTGACGTCATCCGAAAGTTAGACGCCGCGCCGGTCATCAGCCTGCTCCGGCCTGCCCGGCTTGGCGGCGCGGAGTCCGGTGCCCGCGGGTTTTGCGGCGAAGTGGATGAATTCCGGATCTTTGAAAAAGTGCTGACCGAGGCGGAGATTGCGAATCTAGCCAAACGCGAAAAGTTCATGACTATCGAGGAAGCGCTCCAACTCAAGGATGGGGAGCCGGTTGTGCTGATGGGCAAGGCCGTGACGCTGGCTGCGGCAGACCCGCTGAGCTTGGAGCGAGCGACTGACTTTTTCTATGTGGCCGAGCTCGATGGCAAGTCTGGCATCCGCGTCGAGGATGGTAAAACCGGCCAGGATAAATGCGCCGCGGATGGATGTGTCAGCCTCACTGGTACGATCAGGACCAAGCCCAACAAGGAGCGCTACATCGAGTTGACCAGTCCTCCCACCACCGGAGCCTCGCGCAGCGCCCCGGCCAGTCCGGCGAAAATCTCCGGACTGGCAGGTGCGGCCGGACGATTGGTTAGTTTCCAAGGTGTGGTGAGGGAAGTGGCGGCTGACGCTGCGTTTTGCATCCTGGGCGATGCCACAGGTGGAGCCCCGATCAAGGTGCAAACCAAGCACTACGCGCCAATGGTCAAACTCGGGTCGGGCAACACGGTATCCGTCACGGGCGTTGTTGGCATGGATGGGGATTCCAGCCAAACGGTCGTTCTGCCGCGGGAAATCGTCAGGATCGCCCCGCCGGCCAGCGATCTGCTGGCGTATTACTCGTTCGAGGAGGATGGGGGAATTGCGAGGGATCTTTCATCTAACAAGCTAGACGCAAAGCTGGCAAATGGGGCTGGTCATGTGGCTGGCAAGCGGGGCAAGGGTTTGCAATTGGATGGGGAGAAAGGGTTCCTTGAACTTCCCAGTTTTGGATTGCAAACAACCGTGAGCATTGCGCTGTGGGTGAATCTAGCGGATTACGCCAAGGACGTATATGCCTCTGTTCTGCATTGTGACGACTGGACATGGGGAGATATTCACTGGAACGTCGCCAAGGATAACAAGAAGGTCAATCTGCATCTCAACGGCATCGGTGAGGTCCATTCGAAGTTCGAGTTTGCCCAGGGCCAACTCGGCCAGTGGGTCCATCTTGCCATGACCTATGACGCCAAGGCCCACCTCCTCAAACTCTACGTCAACGGCATCGAGGAGGCCAGCGCCCAAACCCAGAGCGCCCGCGCCGTGGATCTCACCCGCGTCAAACTCGGCTCTTGGAACGGCCGCGATCGGATGTGGAAAGGTGCCATGGACGAGCTGCGTATCTATAGCCGAGCCCTGAATCCCGCCGAAATCGCCGATCTGGCCGCAAGTAAATAGCGGAGCGCCGCCTCAGACATAAATCACAAGTTGAAGAATTATATCTAACGTAAACTGCCTTTGTTTTCTGAAATAATCCAGTCGGTCCAACCAACTCATGACAATTATGAAACACTCATTCAACATGGCTCTCAGTGCGCTTTGGCTAGTCTCGCGTGCCGTCGCCGCAGAGCCGGCGACCAGCACCATGGTTGACGCCCCGCCGCCACCGCCCGCCCATGCGCTATCGCCGTGGCCGGGTGAGGCACCAGCGGATTGTCCCTATCAAAAGTCTGATTCGGTTGTTGGATTGGCGTTCACCGGACGGCATGCGGAATACACCGGTGCTGACACTTGGTACCCGTCGTGGGCCGAAGACGGCAATCTATATTCGCCATGGACTGATGGCAATGTCAACGGCCTGGGTTCCGGATCCGGGGGGGATGATGCCGCCACCGGCCATGCCACCATCCTCGGCGACGACCCGCTAAAGTTAAAGGTCACCGACCAAGGGATCTTCAAATCGAGCCCTCGTCCTTATGAGGGGCGTTACCCATGCGGCAGCTTGGTCTATCATGGGGTTTGGTATTATGGCACCTATTGTCTGCATCCGAGTGGTGGCATCCGGCGCGATGATGGAATCCTCTACAACTGGCCGTGGCTCGGGCCATTCGTCGGCTTTCGTACCTCCACCGATCTAGGCAAGACGTGGACACAGACGCCCTGCACTCCCGCCAAACCGCTTTTCGGCGAACACGCGCTCAACGGCGAACCCGTCAAGATCGGTGCCCCGCATTTTGTTGATTTCGGAAAGGCAATGCAGCACTCACCGGATGGCAAGGCCTATCTGGTGGCGCAGGGGGCCAGCGATGGCAAGGACCGCCGCTTCGCATATAACAGCTGGATCACCGCTGATCAGGCGTATCTAACACGAGTGACGCCGGGCATCGATACCATGAACGACGTCAAGCAGTACGAGTTTTTTGCTGGCAACCAGCCCAATGGCGAGGCCAGCTGGACGCATGACTTCACGAAAATCAAACCTATCGCCGAGTGGCGCGACCACGCGGGTTGCGTGACCATGACCTACGATGCCCCGCTCAAAAAGTATTTGATGTGTGTGACGGACGGCGGCAACACGGTGTCGCGTTATCAAACCTATGTGCTGGAGTCGGATCGCATCACCGGGCCTTGGAAACTCGCTGCCTATCTCAATCATTTTGGTGAGCAGGCATACTTTGTGAACATTCCCTCCAAATTTATCGGTGGCGATGGTCGCTGCCTGTGGCTCTGCTAT
Source organism: Verrucomicrobiota bacterium (assembly GCA_037141475.1). GTDB lineage: Bacteria > Verrucomicrobiota > Verrucomicrobiia > Verrucomicrobiales > Akkermansiaceae > Luteolibacter. The sequence continues at coordinate 4,555 of JBAXCM010000339.1, forward strand.
GCCGCAAATTTCAGCTCCGGCTGGGGCGGTACCACCTTTTTGTCCCGTCCGCCCGGAAGTCGCTATGCCATGTGCCTGCAGGAAGTGCGCCTGCTAGCTCCAACCGATCCGGTCATCCCACCCAGCCCCCTCACCGGGCCTGACAACATCGCTCCGCGTGCCACCATCACCGTCAGCTCAACTCATCCCGACTATGATATTGCCGGGCTAACCGACGGGGTAGTTGACGGTTACCCCGGCGACACCCATCGTGAATGGTGCAGCAATGGTGAGCGCGACACGGCTACTGTGCGCCTGACCTGGCCGGAGGAACAATCCATTGACCGCATCTGTCTTTTTGACCGCCGAAATGACCTCGATCAAATCCGCTCTGGCATGTTGTTTTTTAGCGACGGCACCAGCATCAAGGTGGGCGAATTGCCCGATGACGCACGCAAGGGGCTCGAGATTAAATTTCAAGCGAAACGTGTGAAGTGGTTGATTTTCGCCGTCAACGAGGTCAAACCCAGCAGCCAAAATATCGGTTTGGCCGAAATCTCCGTCTTCCGCAGCCACTAACAGTTGAATGTTCAATTAGCGAAACGGCTTGTGTGAATTGCGAATGCCGGATGTTTGGGATTGCAGTCAATGCCAAATCGTTTTCCCTTTGCGCCGCTAGTTCGCCCGCCTGCCCTCCGTAGTACAAGTCCTTCCCTTCCTTTCACTCCCCCCATGCCCCCACCCGCCATCCACCTGACCTGCTGCCTGCCCGTTGCCCTCGGGCTGGGCTTGCTGGATCCCGAACTCGCCGTTGCGGCACCCATC
>JBAXCM010000340.1:0-5327 GCA_037141475.1 Verrucomicrobiota bacterium
CTTACTACCGGGGACTTCGTGACGGCATCAACATCGAACTCAAGGCAGCGAAACAACGGGCCGAGGAATCCTACGCCACCGACCAGCAGCAGACATACGCGCTGGTCGTCGTGGACCAGACAGCGGCGATCTCCCGCTATGTCGATGAGCACTACGGCAAGCTCCGCAACCGTGCCAGTCGCGCCCGCCGGGTGGATTCATCCAGCTATTTCGCCGGTGAGACCAAAGGCCGGACCATCCAGATCAACCGCCCTCTCGCCAGTTGAGAACAATCTCCCCTAACCAACAATAAACAACTGAACCTAACAACACCATGAACAAACTGTATTGGATCGTATGCGAAGAGAGCGACACCACGCTCTTTGAAGGCCGTCACCAGGGACGCACGCGGGGTTCCGCGCTGAAGTTCCTCAAGGAGCAAATCGGGCGCAAGAGCCTCGGCGGACTGGTATTCACCATCACAGAAATCCCGGTCCCGCTCATCCGTGAGATTGTGGCCGAAATCCTCGCTGGCGGTACGCTGCCGGCCACCGCCGCATCCAACGTCGTGCCGATCACCAGCCCCGAGCCTGATCCTGACGTCGAACCTCACGACCTGCCCGCCGACGCGGCAGAGGCCACGGTGACGCCATCCAAGGGCAGTCGGCCGGCCAAGGTCAATGCCACCCCGGCCAGCAGGAAGTTGAACCCACACCAGGTGGTGCCCGTCGCCCCTATTGGCAAACCTAACATCCAAAGTGTCGCAGCGCCGGCCACGTAGCCGAGGGTGGCCATCACAGCGCCCAGCGGTGAGCTGAGCACCAACGCCACGTACACGAGAATACCGGCACCGGCCGACGATTGGAAAGCCATCGCCGCAAACGCCCGGAAGAACCCCTGCAGCACATCCGGAATGGCCAGTAAATCCGTTTGGCTGGTGGCGCTTGTGACCTGCGCGACCAACTGTTGGCCGCCCGAGCCAACGCCGGTGAAGTGCAACAAACACACGACGATGACCGCCGGCAGGCTCTGCACGGAAAGCCCGATCCGAGAGCCGATCCAGCCTTGCATGCCAATGGTCAACAGCAATGAGAACACCGCCGCCGCTGCCCATAACATCACGATCACTCCAGGTGCCCAACCGCCCAGCATCCCGGCCAATACCATCGCACTGCAAGCCAGCAGGGGATTGAACAACGCAAAGCCGCTGCGGATCCACCCGCGGTCCACCTGCAGCACCCAGGCTAGGCAAGCTGCGGCCAGCACTCCAGCCAGTCCCGCCAGGCCGACCCACGGGACGCACAAATTGAGGGCGAGCATGGCCCAGCCGAAGCGCAGGTCGGTGGAATAGAAGATGATGGCGTAGGTACGGGGCAAGGCGGCGATGATCGAGCGCGGCAGGGATTTTTCATCGGCCGCCCGGTGGGTTCCTTGGGGAAAGGGAATCATGAGTTATGACGGCCGACGGCCGCGGTTGGTTGCTCAGCCTGTGCCAAATGTCCGGGCACCAGTTCCGGGCCTTGGACGTCCTCTAGAACCTCGCGCCGCCGAATTAAATGCACCCGGCGGCCCGGATCTATCATGACCACCGCCGGACGGTACGCAATGAACTGCATCGACTGGGTCATGTTGTACGCTCCCACGGGATGCATCACCACCGCATCTCCAGCCTTTAAGTCGGGCAATGACGCCTCTTCCCGAATGACGTCGATATTCATGCACAGACAGCCGTACACCGTCGTCGGTTGCATCCCCGGCGCGGCCTGCGTTGCCGGATAGATCGACGGCTGATACCAAGCGGTGGTGTACAAAATATTGATGCCAGCATCCAAAACCACCGCGTTGCGGCGGGTACTGCCGAGCCCGTTTCCTACGCCGCCCTTGCCATAGGCTCGCACCGCTGATGCCGCCGTAGGACCGCCTTTGCCGTAGGCGGCCAAGGCCCCATTTGCGTCGGGCATGCGGCGTTGCTTCACGGCCACCACACTCGATATCAGGTAGCCCGCCTCATCGACCAAGGCGCGGCCGGTTTCCAGATAGAGTTTGGGCAATGGGCAGCCCTCCGGCCATCCTTGTTTGATGCTACTGCAAATCGCGCTGGCGTAATCATCAAATCCTGGCGTCGCTTGCTCCGGCGGCAGGTATTGGCCGTGGAGCCGGGCATGCGAGGCAAAACCACCGCCCAAATTGAGGTATTCCACCAGAGGGCCGCCAGCTTCCTGAGCGGCGATGGCCAACCCGACCACCGCCTTGGTGGCCGTCGCATAGGCACCCGCATCCAACATGAAGGTGCCGACGTGGCAGTGGATTCCGCGGATCCTCAGGCGGGTGTTTTCGCGCGTCCAGGTCATCATCCGCAGTGCCTCGCCGTCATCCGCGCTGAAGCCGAACTTCGACCACACCGCATGAGTGCCGGTATCCACATGCACTCGAATGCCCACCGCGATGGTCGTTTGCAATTCCTCCGCCAGGCGCGCCAAGGCCACAATCTCATCGCGATTGTCCACTTGGATCATGGCCCCCTCGCTCACGGCCCGGCGCAACGATTCCACACTCTTCCAAGGCCCGTTGAAAATGATTTGCTCTCCCGGTATCCCATTGTGCCGCGCTTTCTCGTATTCAAACCCAGACACCACCTCGGCAATCGACCCTTCTTGGTGAAATACCCGGCAGATCGCATTCAAATAGTTCGTCTTGTACGACCATGCAAACGTCACATCCGGATAGACCGACTCAAACGCCTGACGCACCCCACGGATTTTTTCGCGCAAATTTGCTTCGGAAAACACAAATAGCGGGCTGCCATGGGTCTCTATCAGACGGCTCACGGGCACGCCGTCGATGGCGTCCATCACAGGAACGCGTCCCAGTCGTTGTGGATTGGCGGTGGTTTGGCACACCCGGCGAATTGTCGGCGCTACATAAGGTTGAAGGTTCATGCTGAAATGGAGTTTGATGTTAGATTGTGATTGATGGAATTTGGCAACGCGTCAAGCAGGGCTGAGATTTGGCCCATATCGCCGGTTACCTCGATTTGGTGACGCAGGAAAAACCGTCCGGGTGCGGGTTGTGGCAGCAGGCGCACCGGTCGTTGGAGCATCCACTCGACCCAAGCGGCGGGGAAGTTAGCGCCGAGTTGGGCAGGAAAGCCGACCCACGCCGGGAATCGCGGATTGATCTCGATGAGCCGGTAGCCATCGTCTCGCTGGTCACGGATGAATTCCAGCTCAAACGGTCCACTCCAGTGGGTCGCGGCCATCACTCGCCGGGTGATTTCATCCAGCCGCAAATCGCGCACCACCACCGAGCCATTGCCCTTGCCTTTGTCGCTGATAATCAATTTGCGAAGCGCACATGAGCCTAACAACCCGCCCTTGCCGTCGCCTAGGCCCATCACGTTGAACTCGGTGCCCAGCAACGGTTCCTGCACCAGCAGCGGTGGCCCCCAATCCGCAAGAATCGCAGCCCCTGCCGCCGCCAACCCCGCTGGATTGTGCACCAACACAGCATCATAGAACGGACCTTTCAGGAAAACCGGGTAACCGGCGGCCTCCGCGTGCTCGAGTGCCTCGCCGACGTCGCGGGCTACGGCGGTGGCTGGAGTGGCCACTCCGCAGTGGTCAGCGAGTTCCGGCAATTGCGCCTTGCCGCAGCGAGCCAGCACTGCCGGGTCCGGCAGTCGCACGCCGATGCCCAACTCAGCCAACTCCTTCGACGCCCCCGCAAGCATCACGATCTCGGCGTCCAACGTTGGGATGAACCAATCAAAGGGTGTCGCCGCCCGCACTTCCGCCAGTCGCGTTAGATATGGGCCCAGCCCGGCCGTCGGATAGGGCATGGCGTGACACACGTCCGGCCCCCCTGCCACATACACGCCGCTTTCAAACGCATTGTACACCAAGCCGACGATGAAGGCCTCGGGCCAGGCATGGCGGATGGCTGCGGCGATCGAGGCGCCGGGTTGCGGGTTTTCACCGCGGTGCATGCCACTGATGGCGATTCTGATGGGTTTCATAGCCAGCCGAGTTGTTTGAGGTCCCACAGGAAGGCATCCACGTCGCAGCGCACGGTGATGCGCTCGACGTCATGGCTGGTCACGAGTTGCGCCACCACTTCTTCAATGCTGGCACCGCGTTGCAGGGCCCGCAGGCACAGCAATCCGGTGCTGCTCACTTGATAGCTTTCGCCGGTGTTCGGGTCGAAAACAAAGCCGCGCTCGTTGAGCATCAAATCCTCCAGGCGCGAGAGGTCGGTTTCTATAGTTAGAGTTGTCATTGGTTTGGATTGGTGAAAATGGTTACTTGGTGGCTTCCAGCCCTTGTTTGGCATACTGGTAGTCTGGATTGATGCTCAAGAGGCGCCGGAACAACTGGCGGGCCTCGGCTTTCTGGCCCTTGTAAAATTCCGCCCAAGCGGCACCGCTGAGGGCATCGGTGTCTTCCGGGTACAGGGCCATCACACACCGGTAACGGCCCAATGCTTTTTGATAATCCTTGGCTTGAAACGCCCCCCACGCCACCGCCAGCAGCGCCCGATAATTCGTCGGTTCAAGTTGCAGAACCAGATCTCCCGCCCGCGCCGCCGCTGCCACATCCCCCTGCTCCTGGGCGATAGTCAGCAGCCCGAGGCGCGGACTCAGTGCAATGCCCTGCTGCCTCATCGCACTGCTATAGTGCCGGTTCGCCTCATCGTATTTCTTCTGTCCGTAGGCCAGCCACCCGGCACGCATCGTCGCCAGATAGCCATCGCCGCCGTTCTTCGAGTAGGCCAGAGTCTTGGCCATCGCCTCAGCGCTTTCACCATTTTTCTCGGCACTCAGCGAGGCCTGCCAAAGCGACCCAAGCATTTCCTCCTTGGTTTTCCGCTCGGTTTGCTCGGTGTTGCCCGTGGCAAGCGCGATGACTGGCAGCATCAATAATAGGGTTCTTTTCATGGGGGGTTCGGTTGAGGTTCGGATTCAATATCCATCCCATTTGTAAAGCCCGTATGTCCCCCAAGAAGAAAATTGTTAAGATTTCGTAAGTGCCTGCCATGCCTCAAGACTGCAGTAGATGAGCCACCATCGCTTGGCTCGTGTCTCTTGAGATGCTCAAATGAACACTTTCATTTTCAACGAGTTATCAAATCAACCATTCGGGTCCAGCGACCCTTGCCGGTGTATCGGAAGGTGGCCATCGTGCCTTGAGACCCAGCAGAAAAATGCTTAGGATCGCCGACGTAGATCTGCCCACCCATCGCCCCGGCTGCCAGTTTGGTCCCGTCTGCGGAGGATGCGATACTACCGGATGGATGACGGATGGATGACGGATGGATGACGGATGGATGACGGATGGATGACGGATGGATGA
>JBAXCM010000341.1:0-5323 GCA_037141475.1 Verrucomicrobiota bacterium
GCGTCGAAGCGGGCGAGGTCGGGGAGTTGTTTGGGGTCGCCGGGGTAGGCGGAGTCGGCGAGGGTGATCCAGCCGAGTTGTAAGAGACTGTTGGCGATGCCGAAATGGGCAGCGGCCAGAACACTGGAATCGTGAGCCAGCAGCGCGCCACTGAAAGCCCCGCAGGCCCCCGAAAAATCCCTCGCCCGATAGGCCGCAGTGCCTTCACCGAGGCGATAACGAGCAGCGCGCTCGGAAAATCGGGTGGTTTCAGCGAGTTTGTGGAACGCCTCTTGAGCCGGTTGGTAGTGGCCGGCGGCGAGTGTTTGGGCGGCTGCGGTGGCCTCTCCGGCACGGGCACCTGTGGGGGTGAGCGCCAGTGCGATGGCCAAAGCGGCCAGCGGTTTGAGGCTGCGCCAGCGGGTGCCAGCGATGACGGCAACGATGAGGAAGAGGATGGCAGGGAGCACCAACCACTGATAGAACTCGATGGCCACGCGTCGTTCACTGCCGCGCATTTCGAAGGCGTCCATGTCCTTGGCGGCCAAGCTGACCATTTTTGCGATGTCGGTGCTGCCTCCGGCCAAGGCATAGCGGCCGTTGGTATCATTGGCGAGTTTGCGCAACAGCTCGGGTTGGAGGCGGCTGAGGACGACCTTGCCCTTGCTATCAAGCACGTTAGGGCGGGAAGGATCTGAGCTGGGCACATAGCCGCCGTCTTCGGTGCCAACCCCTATGGCAAAGATATAGACGCCAGATTTTTTTGCCTCGGCGATGACCGGGCTGAGGGCACCTTCGTGTTTTTCGCCGTCGCTCAGGAGGATGAGCGCATTATTTTTCTGGCCGGTCTCCTTGAGCGTGTTGATAGCCAGGCGAATTGCGGAGCTGATGTTAGAACCTCCGAGGGGCACCCAATTTTCATCGATCTGCTCGACGGTTTCGCGCACGGCTCCGTGGTCAATCGTCAACGGGGCGAATAAGTGAGCACTTCCGGCGAAGCCCACCAGTCCGATACGTTCGTTAGGCAGGGCATCCAGCAATTCGTAGATGACGACTTTGGCCTGGGCAAGGCGGTCGGGTTTGACGTCCTTGACGCGCATGCTGCGAGAGAGGTCGATGGCGATGAGGACGTTGCGGCCGACGGATTTTTCGGTGTGGATGGCGGCATCGCCTTGGGGTCTGGCGAGGGCGACAATGAGTGAGGCAGCGGCGGCGCCGAGGAAGGCGAGGGCGAGCCAGCGTGGCAGTGGGCTGGTGCGGCGCAAGAGGGTTTGGCGGAGGCGTGCAGCTACAAAGGCATGCCATTGATTGCGGCGCAGACGCGACACCAGCAACGTCGTGGTTGCCAGTAAGGGCAGCAGGACGAGCAGCACCAGCCAAGATGGATCGGCAAAACGCATGGGTGTCAGGGGGCGGGTTGAGGATTGAGGGCGAGGCTGAAGGCTGCGGCGAGGGTGGCGAGAATGGCCAAGGCAATGAACGACGGAAACAACTCGAAATCATCCACCACGGAATGACTGGTGGAAGCGGACTTTTCCAGGGTGTCGATGGTGTGGAACGAGCTTTCGAGGGTTTCGAGTTGTTGGGCCCAGAAATGCTCGCCGCCAGTGACACGGGCGATTTCCTTGAGGGTGGGGACATCAAATTCCTGGCGGGGGAACGATTGGATGCTGCCTGGAACGCGCCCTTCCTCGGTGCCAATGGCCACAGTGTAGATTTTTATCCCTAACGTTTTGGCATGGGTGGCAGCCTCCAGCGGTGAGATTTTTCCGGAATTGCTGGCTCCGTCGGTCACCAGCACGATGATCTTGCTTTTCGATTGGCGGGAGTCCAGACGCAGCGAGGCGGCGGCGATGGCCGAGCCGATGGCGGTGCCGCTTTCCTTGACGGTACCGCGGTTGCCGGCGTCATTGAGGCGGAGGTCTTTGAGGCTGTTGCGCAGCCAAGTGTGGTCCAACGTGATCGGACTGGCCGACACCGGGCGGCCGGCGAAAGCCACAAGGCCGATGCGATCATCGGGGCGATGGCTGATGAACTCGTCGATCACTCGTTTGGCCGCATCAATGCGGTTCATGGTGCCACCTTTGCTGATGAAATCATCGATGGCCATCGAGAGCGAACAATCGAAAGTAATCATGATATCGATGCCGCTGGCGTTGCGGCTTTGATATTCATTGCGCCACACCGGCCGGGCCATCCCTAGAATCGCGGCGAACAACGCGAGACAGGCGAGCGGAAAACCAAAATGCCACGCCCCTTGGCGCACCCGTTGGCCGAGACTCACCAAAATGGATAGATTGGGGAAGGTGACTGCGGCGGCGGCGCCACGGCCACGGCGCAGCAAAATGAGCATGAGGGTGGGCAGCAGCAGGAGCAGCCATCCCGGCTGGGCAAAGTGAAAATGGTGGAGTTGTGCAGCCATGTCAGCTTCGGAAGCCGCGGTGAAGGGTTTCGAGCAATCCACGAGCATCGCCGACCACTGCGGCCGGCTCAAGCGCGGAGACTTCCGCCGCGTACTTGCAGGCGGCGAGGCGGGTAAAGCCATCGGCGCAGGCGGCACGGGCGGATTCGGACAAGGCCAGCAGAGCATCGTTACGGGCGACGAATTCCTCGTGGGTTTCAAACAGTGCCGGATCCTCCGCCGCAAGCGATAAATAGCGTCGAAGTATCAGCGAGGATTGCACGGCAGCCGCACGGGCATCTGCCGCCGTGATCTGCTGGAGGGCAGCGCTGGCGTCATAGTAGGCGAGGTCACGACGGGTCCCGGCGGTCCGTTTGCCGCGCAGACGGCGTAGCCAAGGGATGAACCAGATCCCTAGCACGAGCAGCGCCAACAGGGCAGCAGCGAGCCAGCCTGCTTGCGAATCATCCCGCGGCAGCAAGCCCTCCAGGGCGGCTGGCTCCTTGAGTTCGAAGGTGGGATTGTCGTCTGCCATGAATGTAAAACAAACCGTACACGCCCTCAGCGGCGGCGGCGGCCGTGGCGTTTGAGGAGTTGGTGGAGGGCGGGCAGGGGATCTGAGGTGCTGCTCAGCTTGGTGCTATCAATGGCGTGTTTTTTGAGGATAGAGGCAACGCCCTCGCTGTGGCGCCGCGAGAGTTTTTCATAGCTCATGCGGAGGTTTGCGTTGGAGGTGTTGACAAGCGTTTCGTAGCCGGTCTCGGGATCAACCATGACCACTTTGCCGGCTGCCGGTAATTTGGATTCGAGGGGGTCGCTCACCTGCAGGGCGAGTGTCTCGTGCTTGCGGGCGAGCTTCCCCAGCGGACGGTCCAGCGGGTCCGAGTGAAAGTCGGAAAGCAAAAATACCAGTGCACGGCGGCGCAGGCTGCGCACCAAAAAATCACAGGCATCCTTGATCGATGTGCCGGGGTTTGTTGGATTTGTGGTTAGAATCTCGCGCACCAAGCGCAGCACATGACGAGTCCCCTTGGCCGGCGGAACAAATAGCAGCGGCACGTCGGCAAAGGCGAGCAGGCCGACTTTATCGCCGTTTTGCAGGGCGCTGAAACCGAGGATGGCAGCGGCTTCGGCGGCCATTTCACGTTTGCTCTGCGAGTGACTGCCGTAGTCGATGGAGCCGGAGACATCGACGGCGAGGATGACCAGCAATTCGCGTTCCTCGCGGAATTTGCGCACAAACGCCTGGTTCATGCGGGCCGTGACGTTCCAATCGATGAAGCGCACCTCATCGCCGTGCTGGTATTCGCGAAAATCGTCAAAATCAAGACCCTGGCCACGAAACGACGATAGGTACTCACCGGAAAACGATTCGCGAACCAAACGCCTGGCCTTGAGCTCGAGCTTGCGCACACGGGCCATCATTTCCTCGATCTGTTGTTCCGAGAGCATGAGATTATGAAGCATTAAATACTAACCGAAGAGCAGAGAGGGACCTAACCACGAGCCGCGAAATCTTACCCTTGGCTTCAAATCTAAAATCCAAGATCCAAAATCTTCCCCCTACGGCACGGGCACCTTGTTGAGGATGCGGGTGATGATGGTGTCGGTGGTGATTTCCTCTGCCTCGGCCTCGTAGGTGAGGAGAATCCGGTGGCGCAGCACGTCGTGGGCCATGTCCTTGACGTCCTGCGGGGTGACAAATGCGCGGCCTTGCATGAACGCCCTGGCCCGGGCGGTGAGAGCCAAATTGATAGTGCCGCGGGGTGAAGCGCCGGCGCGGATGAGGTTTTTCATCGGGACATCGACCTTGGCGGGAAAGCGGGTGGTGTGGATGACCTGCACGATGTACTGGCGCACCGCTGGATCGATGTACACATGGTTGACTAACACCCGCGAGGTGGCCACCTGCTCCGGGGTGGCGACATTTTTCGTCTGATAGGGTGGGGCCGATGTGGCCATCCGGTCGAGGATCGTGAGTTCCTCATCCTTGCTGGGGTAACTGACGGTCACTTTGAGCAGGAAACGGTCGAGCTGGGCCTCTGGAAGTTGGTAGGTCCCTTCTTGGTCAATCGGATTCTGAGTGGCAAGCACCAGAAACGGCTGCGGCAGAGGATAGGAACGGTCGCCGAGCGTCACCTGGCGCTCCTGCATCGCCTCCAACAGGGCACTCTGGACTTTGGCGGGGGCCCGGTTGATTTCATCCGCGAGGATCAGGTTGTTGAAAATCGGCCCGAGCTTGGGCTCGAAACGGGTCCCCTGTGGGTGATAGACCATGGTTCCCACCAAGTCGGCCGGCAATAGGTCCGGGGTGAATTGGAAGCGTGCAAAACTGGCGTGCAACGAGCCGGAGAGGGCCTTGACGGCGAGGGTTTTGGCAAGGCCCGGCACCCCTTCAAGCAAAATGTGGCCGTTGCAAAGCAGCCCGATGAGCAAGCGGTCCACTAGGTCGGCCTGGCCGACAAGCACGCGTGCCATCTCGTCTTTCACGTCCTGGATCCAGCCGCTGGTGGCGGCAATGTCTTGTTGCAAGGTCTCGGTGGTCATCGGTTGGCTGGCTGCAGTCTGACATGGGATCAGCGCAGTGCAATCGCCAAAGCACGGCATGGGACAGGGTCAGTCAGGGTGCAACTCATGGCATGAGCTGCCCTTTCGCGGGCCACTGCATGGAGTGCAGCGGGACGGGGCTGAGCCCGCCACACAGCTTTGGCTAGACCGGGAGAGTTGCAGCGTTCCCGACAACGCCAAGCCGTCTCACGGATAGACATCGCTGCATGCCTCGCTGCCCATGTTTGGCGCGTGGCAACGTAAAGCCGGAGAGCAAACCCTTGAACAATCGGGGAAATCCGCGTACTGCGTGCTCGGAGGATTTTCCATTCATCCGCGAATCCTTTGCTCATCCTATGAATCGCGCTTCCAATAGCGACCCCGCCCGCCCAATCC
>JBAXCM010000342.1:0-5318 GCA_037141475.1 Verrucomicrobiota bacterium
CGTCGGCGCGGGTTTGACCAGCCAGGCGAGAGCGAAACCGCAGCCAAAAATGGCAGACGCCACGAGGGAGGGCTTTAGGTGCATGGCCGGATGGTTGGAAACTCCTCACTCGCTGTCAATGCCCGGAGGGTGAAGCGTGGAGCGAAAAGGTGCGAATATTCAGGCTTTGTGGGTCGCCCCGTTACCTTTCGGAACGCCCAAATCCAGCGCCAAAGAAATTTCTTGGTGGGCGATCCATTAACGAGGATAACAGACGATGCGCAAGTCACGCGCTTCAAAAAACACACAAAAATATGAAATCAAAAGACGAACATCAAGTGAATGACATCAAGGCAACAATCATTCTGGACGGACTGACTCTCTATCACGTCGAGCATATTGATCGGGAGTTCTACGACTCCCAGATTTTTGACGCAAAGAAGGCAGGGTGCACGCATCTATTCAGCATTTCCAGCGGGTATTCCCTGAGCAAGCGCTCTCAAAAGGCCATCGCCGAGGCGGGCTTTGTGCCAGTGCAAGTGCGCTACCGGGCTTGGGGTGCGCGACCGGTCGTCGGCGGATCCGCTGAGTCTGAGAAGGAGGGCGTCTGAGATGGTTACCCCATTCCGGTTTCCTGTCGGAAATCCGGAACTGCGGGAGCAAATATCTTGGTGGCAAATCCAAAAACACGGATAACCGCCAATGCGCAATTAACGCGCGATCAAACCAAAAACAAAGAAACACAAATATGAAATCGACTATTAACCGTCAGGTTTACGATACAGCCAAAGCCACCCTCGTCGCGGAGGATCAAAACAACCTTGGAAGAAATGACTTCCACGCCTGGGAGGAACAACTTTATGTTACCGCCAAAGGCAACTGGTTTCTCTATGGCTGGGGAGGAGCGATGACAAAATATGCCGAGCACGAAGGCAACAGCTCTTCGGAGGGCGAATGCATCATGCCGATGTCTCGCGACGAGGCACTTTCATGGTGCGAAGAGCACAGTGCCCAGGATGCCATCGACAAGCACTTCTCCGACTTGGTCAGCGAAGCCTAGAGTAAACCCAGGAAGGGCGGTCCAGGAAAGCCACATCTTGGACCGTCCCTATTTCCGCTCCACGCAGCCATGCTCAAATGCCGCCACCAAGGATGGCGGGAGGCGTTGGCCAATGTGTAGGGGTGTTATTTCAGAATCTGCAAATCGGCCACATGTGGCCGATTTTCGTTTGAAGGTGCATTACGCGTTTTGCAATCGCACATGTCCCAGCGGTGAGCCAAGCTTGATGCAATAGCTAGAATCCGCGATGCAACCAAGGAAAATGCTGGAGGGCCCAGGACAGCCTCAGGGGCACGGACATCGCCACTGCCATCGACCATCGACCGCCTCCTGAAGAATGGAGAAAACGAGCACGACGGTTCTTTGCTGAGGCTGCAGATGCCCTGCTGCAGTAAAATCAAAACGCCGGGCTGGCGCTGTGACGGACAGCGTTGCCGGGCCAGTCCGGGAGAAGAAGTCTTAGCCAGACCAATACCGGCACTGGCGTCATGGTATGCGCCCAATGCCGTCTGCGGGACTAGCATGCAATGGCAAGACCTCCTTGGGGGTCGGTGCCAAACGGCACCGACCCAAGGCCTGTTCAACGGCCAGTCAGCCGCAGACCCGCCAGCCGTTCCTTCATGTGGTCGCTGCAAATGTGGCCGTAGGTTTTCAAAACCAGAACACCGTTGTCCGAGTGGCCAAGCAATTTCGCCACTTCCTGCACGGTAAAGCCCGACAGCAAGCACCGGGACGCAAAGTAATGCCGAAACGCATGGAAAAAGGTGAGGTCAATTTCAAAGCCCTTGGCGAAACGTTTCATCACCCGTTCCAGCCGCTCAACCGCGTTTTGATCCAGATCAAACGGCTTCACCTTTCCCTCCCGGCTCTTCAATACCTCCACGGCTTCGGCTGTCATCGGGATGATCTTCCGTTTCCCGCCCTTCTGCACGACCGCCATTTGCGCAGCGGCAAAGTCAATATCCTTCCACCGCAAGCCGATCCCACCGCTGAGCCGCACTCCCGAGGTTGTCAGAAACCGCAGATAAGCGCCGCCGTCCGGATCCTCGCTTTCCACCATGGCCAAAAATTCCTCCACCACTTCCACCGAAGGAACCCGGATCGTGCGCGAGTTGACCGTCAGACGGGGAATTTCCGCCAAAGACTCCATGACATCCTCCCCCACAAAACCCCGCTTTGCCGCCCAGGGGATGAACTTCCCCAAATACCAAAGCAAATGGTTTGCCGCGCTGCCAAGCAAGGCTCCCTGTCGCTCAAGGCCGGTTTCCCGATAATCGTTCCAAATCGCCACCGGAGAAAAATCCTCCCAGCCCTTGGCAAAACGCTCAATAGCCTTTCTTCCGCGCACCGCCATCTCCTTCGTTCCGTCCGCGAGCAAAATAAGCCCCCGGTCATGCTCGGTCAAAGCCTCCGCCAGCGTGATCACCGGTGCCGCTGGAACCGCCAGCGTCACTTCCGCATCAGCCCCCGGCAAGGGAACAGGCAGGACCACCGCAGGTGGGCCAGGTTCCCGCGCAGTAATCAGCCCCAAAGTGCCGATTTCGCGGATTTTCCGCTTTGCCTCCTTCAAATCCTTCGTTCCGAGGCTTTGCCGGTGCAGCTTCCCTTTGCGACGCGAAACAAAATACAAATTTCCGTTTTCATGCCGTCCGATGTTCTTTTCGATGATTTTCACCCCTAGCTTTTCCTTTCTTTCGGCGAAAGAAGAAGAAAAAGTATCCAAAAAAGATCCAACTTGGATACTCGCACCTGGGCGACTGTTAGTCAGCCGGCGTAACTCATTGAAAATGAAGTACACCCGAAGGGACTCGAACCCCTAACCTTCTGATTCGTAGTCAGACGCTCTATCCAATTGAGCTACGGGTGCATTGCTGCGGGGCGCAAGGAAAGCGGGGATCAGTGAGAGAGTCAAGAAATTAGCGTGAAATTTTCAAGGGGAGGGAGAATGGAATGAAAAGGGGTTGCCGCAGGGGCTTAATCCGAGGTTCGCAGATAGCTGCTAGAACCGATTTTTTAGCCATTTTTCGTTCAATTTTGGGGAAATTTTTGAGAATCCAATACTCAACTCGTTGATTTGTAATGTGTTAAGTTTTCAAAAATAAGAATATAGTATCTAACGCAAAAATGGTTTCTTCTGCCAGATCCTAGGTTTTCGCGCGATTTTCCGCGTGTGTTTTCGGAATGAAACAAATCAAAGGCACATCGTTGCTGCAACTCGTTGAGGTTTTTCGCAATACGGGGACAGCCGCGCCAGAGGGTAAGAGCGGCGACAGCGCGTTCCGACAATTGCGACAAGATATCGGGCGACGGATTTGTCGCGATTTTGCCCATTGAGTATTGCCCCAAACGTTTATGAACGAAGCCGAAATCCGCAGCCGTCCTAGGGCGGCAATTTCCTGAATCCAACTGCATGGTCGATTTCAAAATAGGGGATTGGTCTGGCCATGCGCCAGCAGGAGGTGGTCGGGGGTGTACACCTAGAATACCCTGAAAATCAATGGTTTTCGGGGTTTCTTGTTCCCGGAAATACCCGGTGCATCTTCGGGAAACTGATTGAAAGGAGGTCATTTGGTTTGCCCGGCATGGACTAGTGCGGCATGCTGCGGGCATGCCAAAGCGTGTATTTCTCGGATGGGACCGGCCGTTTCTGACGCTGGCGGCGGAATGGATGTTAGAGCGGTGCGAGCAACTGCCGTGCATGCTGATGGTGGTGCCGACGGCAGAGAGCGGTCGGCGTCTGCGCGAGGCGTTGGCGGAGGGAATGGGTGCATTGTTGGCGCCACGCCTGACGACACCGGGTTCGTTGATGAAACTAGAGAGTGGCACAAGCAAGGTGGCACCGGAGTGGGCAGAACAAGTGGCATGGGTGGAGATGCTGGAGGGGGTGAGGGATTGGTCGGCGTATGAGGAATTGTTTCCCGAGGCACCGGAAGCCGACGGCGAGTGGGCCGCAGGTATGGCGAGGGAACTGGTGGAACTGCGGCGTTCCCTGCAGGAAAATGCCCTGACGCTTAGCTCCACCGCGCGACGACTGGGCGACACGGTGGAAGCCGGGCGCTGGGACGCACTCGCCCGGTTGGAAGGATGGGTCGAGCGGAAGTTGGAAAGTTGGGGGTATCAAAGCCGCAGCAGCAGGCTCGCTGGGGACTTCAAGATTCCGGCAACCGTATCTCATATCGTGTTGGCAGGCGTGGCGGAAATGCCGCCGCTTATCGAACGGGCGCTGCTGGCATGGGCGAAGGATGGCGATTTGACGGTGTTGCTCGGAGCGCCAGAAGGGGAAGCCGACGGGTTTTCTGAGATCGGGCGGCCTCTGGCGGGGTGGGGTGAGCGGCCACTGCCTTGGCCGGTTGGCGGGCTCGGATCCGTGCAGGTGGTGGCAGATCCGCGCCAACAAGCGGTGGAGGCGCTGCGGATCATTGGCCGGGAAGGCACAGCCTCCAATGATGTGGCACTGGGTACTGCAGACACGGAAGTGGGCGAGGAATTGGCCCGGGCGCTGACTCGTGGTGGCTGGCCAGCCTTTCATCCGGCGGCCCCTCAACCGGCGGCGGGGCTGGCGCGTTGGTTCCAAGTCTGGGGCCAGTGGCTCACAGGGCCGACGTTGGCGGTTATGGCGGATTTGCTGACGCTGCCGGAAACCGGCAAGCTTATCGGCGGGCGTCGCGCACAAAAGGCCCGGCGTTTATCCGAGATGCGAGAGCGCTGGATGGTGATGCGCCGCGAGGATTTGCAACGGCGCTTGGAGACGGCGCAATTCCGCAGCGACTCAGATAAGGCGTCAGCAGTGGAAGTGCTGGAGGCCGCCCTTACCTTGGAAAATTGGCGTGAGCGGTTTTTGCGCGACGATTTTCCCGCGGCCTTAGCCAAAATGTTAGATCATCTAGCCGAGTGTGGTCCGGCGTCTGCCGTGGTGGCAGCGGGCCTTGGCGAATGGCTGGAGGAGGCCACATCGGTGATCCGGCAGTTGCGACGCGGCGCGAGATTTTGGTTAGATCTGATGTTGGATGCAGTATCCCCTCCGATGCCGCTGCCGCCTGCGGGCCGGGTGATCGATGTTCATGGTTGGCTGGACTTGTACTTTGAGTCGGGACGCCAACTGGTGTTGTGCGGCATGAACGATGGCAATGTGCCGGCACGCAGCGGTGGCGAACCATGGCTGAGCGAGAGTGCCCGCAGATGCCTGGGCCTCATCACGGATGCGTCTCGTGCGGCTCGGGATGCCTTTCTGTTCAAGGCCATGGTGGAGGCTCGCCGGGATGGTGGCCGGGTGGACGTG
>JBAXCM010000343.1:0-5287 GCA_037141475.1 Verrucomicrobiota bacterium
CCCTCCGGCTGATCCTCGCCGTCAACACCGAGCTGATCGCCGCGATGGAACTCCGCGAGGAAAATTGCCGCCACGCCGCCTCCGATCCGATGCTGCTGGCCACCGACTTGGCCGACTATCTCGTCAAAGCCGGGATGCCCTTCCGGCATGCCCATGAATGCGTCGGCAAGGCAGTTGCCGAGGCCTTGCGCAGCGGTATTCCGCTCGATCAACTGGATTTTCCGGCCCTCGATCCGGCATTTGGCGCTGACGCCGGGGCCATCTTTTCGCTAGAACGGGCCCTAGCCGCCCGCAGCAACCCCGGCTCCCCCTCGATTGCCAACGTCCACGCCGAAATCCAGCGCTGGCAAGAAACGTTTCGCCAGTCTAGCGCTCTCTGATCGAATTACAGGAGTCCCCGCCTGTGATGGAAAACAGCTGCTCCCGCCTGTCCGGCAACGGATTTTACGGGAGTCACCGGGTGTATGACAAATCCACCAACCCTTCGCCCGTTCGGTGAGCCAATTCATTGCGTGATTTGATCCTCAAACCGCGCAATTATCAGCACTTGTGCTTTTCGTCCGCAATCCCATTTGCAAATCAAAGGTTGAGAGGCGCTTGGCATTGGAGCTGGCAAGCTGAGGGAAGATTTACCGGAGAGGAAAGAGGAAATGAGCAGGGAGCGGGCTCAGTGCAGGGCAGAGATGGTCTGGAAGATGGCGGTGATCATCAGATAGGCCATGGTGCCGATCAAACAGGCCATGATGATGAGCACGGTGGGCATGATCAACGCCATGATGCGCTGCAGGTCCTTGTCGAGCTCCTTGTCATAGCGCTCGGCGGCGCGGCGCAACGAAATATCGATTTTACCGGTTTGCTCACCTACCGAGACCATGTCGATGAGCAATGGGGGGAATGCGCCGCTACGGATCAGGGCCTTGGAAAACGAGCGACCATCGCCAACTTGTTCAATGACACGATCCAGCTCAACACGCAGCGAGCGGTTATAGGTGGCATCACGCGACAACTCGAGCGCCCGCAGCAAGGGCAGGCCGTTACCCACGAGATTGGCCATGGTCTCCAAGAACTGGACATAGAAACGGCTGGTGATGACCGGACCGACCAACGGCAGCTTGAGCTTGATGCGGTCCCACTTGGGCTTGTTGGCGTCATTGTCCTTCCAAGCCTTGAAGAAGATGGCGGAGCCAATGAGGGTGACGAGCATGACGATCCACCATTTTTTGAGGAAGACGGAAATGGCGATGAGGATGGCGGCACCGAGGGGCACTTTGCCGCCCGGTGTGCTGGCAATCAGGGCGGTGAGCTGCGGAATGAGAGTGGTGACAAACACGATCGAAACCGCGATGCCCGCTACAATCAGGAAGATCGGATAGATCATCGCCAGAATCAGGCGGCTCTGCAATTCTGCGAGCGTCTTGAGGTAGTGCGCCTGGCGTTTGAGAATCGTATCCAGCGCTCCAGACGCCTCACCCGCCGCGGCCAGCGAGCAATAAAGCGGGCCGAAGCTCGGGCTGGCTTTTTTCAAGGCCACCGAAAAATTCACGCCATCGCGCACCACTTGGCGGATTTTGAAGGACACGGCTTTGAGGTTGCCGAGTTCCTGTCGGTTTTCCATGGACTTGAGGGCTGGCTCGAGCTGCAGCCCTGCGGCGAGCATGTCGGAGAGTTCTTCGGTGAAGAGCACCACTTCCTGGCGCTTGAGCTTGATCGGGCCATCCGGAATTTTGTCCTCCTTGGAGGAGACTTGGGCTTGCTCCTGGGTTTTACCCTTGCCGTTGGGTTTTCTAACTGAGGCAGCGGCAGCCGTTGCGCTTTCGCGCAGGCTCACTGGTTGGAGGCCGCGCCGATCCAGCAGGCGCAGGGCTTCGTTGCGATCGGCGGCGTCGAACTCCCCGGAAGTGATGGATCCTTGGGCATTGAGGGCTTTGTAGGCGAACAGCGGCATGGCGGGAAATCAGAATGGGACAAAAGCGGCCGGCTCAATCAATCTGCACCACCAATATCCGACGAGGTGACGGAAACCACCTCCTCAATGGTGGTTTCTCCCTGCATCACCTTGTGCCAGCCGTAGCCGCGCATCGGGATATAGCCATCACGCACGGATTGGGCGCGGACGTCGGTGGCTTGGGCGCTGTGGGCGATGAGGTCTTGCATGGGCGGAGTAAGCAAGACCATTTCGTAAATGGCGAGCCGCCCCGCGAAGCCGGTGCCGCGGCATTGGTCACAGCCGCAGGGCGAATAGGCTTGGCCGGTGATATCCATCGGCATGCCCAGTTCGCGGCGGTCCTCATCGGATACCGCACGGGGCACCTTGCAGGCCGGGCATAGGCGGCGCACCAAACGCTGGGCAAGGAAGGCCCGAACGGCTGCAGACACCAGGAACGGCTCGACGCCCATGTCAATCAAGCGGCTGATACCGCCGAGGGCGTCATTGGTGTGGAGGGTGGAAAAAACGAGGTGACCGGTGAGAGAGGCGCGGATTGCAATTTCGGCGGTTTCAAGGTCGCGTATTTCCCCAATCATCACAATGTTCGGGTCGGCGCGAAGAATGGAACGCAACGCCGTGGCGAAAGTAAGCCCGATTTCACTTTTCACCGCAATCTGCATCACGCCGGTGAGCTTGTTTTCCACCGGATCCTCGACGGTGACGATGCGCTGCTCCGGATGGTTCACCTCACTGAGAAAGGAATACAGGCTGGTGCTCTTGCCCGAACCGGTGGGACCGGTGATCAGGATGATGCCGTTGGGCAAGTGCAACAAGGCCTCGATCTTGCGCCGGATGTACGGCTCCATCCGCAGCTTGTCGAGGTTGAAGCGCTCCTGATTCAGGAGTCGAAGCGACACGCTCTCGCCCTCAACCGTTGGGACGGTGGCGACTCGAACGTCGATGGTTTGGCCTTCAAACTGGAGGTTAATGCGGCCGTCTTGGGGCACGCGACGCTCGGCGATGTCGAGGTGGGCCATGATTTTGAGCCGGGCGATAACCGAACTTTGCAGGGCCTTGATATTTTCCGGAACGGCAATCTCCAGCAGACGACCGTCGATCCGGTAGCGGATGCGCAAGTTCGTGCTCAGTGGCTCAACGTGAATGTCAGTCGCCCGCTGATCGAGCGCCTCACGGATAATCTGGTTGACGAACTTGACCACACTGGCCTCCTCGTCGTCGTCTTGGTCGATAATATTGGCTTGGTCTTCTCCGCCTTCGATGTGGTCGTAGTCAAAGTCCCGTCCCTCAAGGATTTGCTCGAAAGTGTCGGCTCCCACCCCGTAAAGGCGACGCAACGCTTCATGCAGACGCTTGCGGGAGGCCATACACCAATCAATGGGCAGGGCGAGTTCCTGCGCTGCAGCTTGACGGGCAATCAGATTGAAGGGGTCAAAGGTGGCCAACTTGAGGCGGCGTTGGTCGCCCTCGCCCTCAATAGCCACCGGCAGCAAGCGGTGACGCAGCGCGATGCGCGGCCCGCAGGCCTCGCGCAAGGGCAGCGGCACCTCGGCAATCGGAATACTCGCTAGCCACTCCAAATGAAGCACTCCCGCCAATTCACGCAGGTAATTCTCCTCGTTGACCAAGCCGGCGTCGAGCACGTCATCGATCGGTGAGCGTTGGCGCTGGGCCGCGCCCCGCAGAACTTCGGCGAGTGCGGGCAAATCCTCGCAACCAGTGCGACGGGCGGGTTCAATCAAAAGCTGGCTCATGCGGGGACGTCTTGTGGCCTAAAAACCCGCCGGACGCAATCTTGTCTCTTCAAAATCCGAATTTCTCGTGTCGCCGGGCACCTGCCGCCTCCGTGGAGGCGTGAATTCAGGACTCCTTGGCTGTGGAGTCGGGAACAAATTGCCGTTAACACGCCGTGAGCGCACCGCATTAGGCATTATCCAGTAGGTATTGTCAGCATGTGCCATCACACTGTCCCCCACAATCCATTAGATTGTTGGATATTATTCATTCTGCAACATATATAATCATTTTCCGATTGACGGATTCAAGGATTTTTTGCAACTCTGAAATGTATGAAAAAGTACACCCTTATATTATTATTGACCGCATCACCGCTCTTTGCCGGTGCCCCAACTCCGGTCCCCGCATCGCAATACAACACCGAACAAGGAATGACCTTAGGAATCGAGCCCATGGCTTTGGCCCCATATTCATCGAGCAGTTGGGACAAAAATGATTATACATTCGCGGGTCGTGGCTCGCTTGGCTATCAGTTCGCCGACGGGCTTTTCGTCACTGCGACCTACTTTGGTTATGCCGGCGATCTGACAGACCACACTGCAGTCACGGCCAGCCAATTGGACCAGTATAGCGGTAGAATGAGTGCGTCGTACATCGATTTGGTCGTCGGCCAGAACTTCAAACCGACCGACACTCTGAAACTTTCCCCATATGTGGGTCTGCGCTGGGCCGTGGGCCAGGAAGGCTACACCGATTTCAGGACATCCCCGTATCCTGCAGTGGTAGGGACTACGACAGTGCCGTACTACGCCAGCCGGGATGATTTCAAAGGACTCGGAATTGTGCTTGGTGTGGACGCTACCCGTGCATTGGGCAACAGCTTCTCGATCTACGGCACCGCCAAGGAGTCGGTGGTTTTCGGCAGCGCGAAATACGCTTCGACCAGCACTACAGAGAGTAGCAGCGATTCTGCGGTGTCCATCAGCGAACTGGGCCTCGGCCTGCAGTATGACTTCTGCTTCAGCGGCGTCACGTCTAACATTCGCCTCGGAGTGGAAGGTCAATGGTGGGCGCTTTCATCCTTTAGCTCCGGCAACATCGGCTTGGCCGGCTTCGTGATGGGTGCCAACTTCAGGTTCTAGCAACTAGCATTATCCAAAAACCATTCGCATCCAAGCCTCTCCGGTTCTTCCGGGGAGGCATTTTTTTGGCACACGATTTCCGCAGGTGTGAAGGGTGCTGCAGGTGGCCATGCGAAATTTCAAAAAATATCTTGCTATTGGTCAAGCAAGCGCCACCCTGCGGGTCGATTGGACGCCGTTTGGCTGTGCATTCGCGCTTTGTTTAATCTGTGACGCTGCGGTCAAAGGAAGTGTGGAAAAGAAATAGCGTTATTTAGAACTGAAAACAATGGACATCTACGTGGGCAATCTGCCCTACACTGCTACTGAAGGGGACGTGACAGGTCTCTTTGCCGCTTTTGGACCGGTCGAACGGGTCAAAATCATCACCGACCGCGAAACCGGGCAATCCAAGGGATTTGCTTTCGTTACTCTCGGCGACCAATCGCAGTTGAACGCGGCTGTTGAAGCCCTCAACGATTAC
>JBAXCM010000344.1:0-5280 GCA_037141475.1 Verrucomicrobiota bacterium
TCAAGCTGCTCACCCAGTTGTTCGGCGACCGCTTGCTCATCGCCAATGCCACTGGCTGTTCTTCCATCTACGGCGGCAATTTGCCCACCACTCCATATACCAAAGACGCCTGCGGCCGCGGCCCGGCTTGGGCCAACTCGCTATTCGAAGATAACGCGGAGTTCGGCCTAGGCTTCCGCGCCAGCCTCGACCAAACCCGCGCCTATGCCAACCTGCTGCTCACCCAACAGGCAGGTTTGTTAGGTGACGACCTCGTTAGCTCCATGCTCACTGCCGACCAATCTAGCGAAGCTGGCATCAATGCCCAGCGCGAGCGGGTGGTGGCGATGCGCCAGTCCCTCAGCGGCCAGACCGGTGGCGAAGCGCGCACCCTCAGCCAGATCGGTGACTATCTGGTGGACAAGAGCGTGTGGATCGTCGGCGGCGATGGTTGGGCCTATGATATTGGCTTCGGCGGGCTGGATCATGTGATCGCCTCTGGCCGCAACATCAACATCCTGGTTCTTGACACCGAAGTTTATTCTAACACCGGTGGCCAGCAATCCAAGTCCACACCGTTGGGCGCAGTCGCCAAGTTCAGTATGGCTGGCAAGGCTCTGCCCAAAAAGGACCTCGGTCTCATCGCCACCACCTATGGTTCGGTCTATGTGGCGCGGGTGGCCTTCGGTGCGAAGGACGCTCAGACGGTCACGGCCTTCCGCGAGGCGGAGAGTTATACCGGTCCTTCGCTCATCATTGCCTACAGCCATTGCGTCGCCCATGGCTACAGCTTGTCTCAAGGCTTGGAACAACAGAAGCGCGCGGTGGCCTGCGGTTACTGGCCCTTGTTCCGCTTCGATCCGCGCCGCGCCGCCAGCGGGGAAAACCCGATGAAGCTGGATTCCAGCCCACCCAAAGCCTCCCTCGCTGAATTTACCCGCAACGAGACCCGCTTCCAGATGCTTGAGCGCATCAACCCGGAACGCTCGGCCATGCTCCAACAAATGGCCGCAGCTTCCGTCAAGGAGCGCTTCGCCCTCTATCAACAACTGGCCGCCAACGGCGCGCCCGCCGCTGCTGCCACTGAAACCACCAAACCTGCTAACTGATCGCCATGGACCTCTCCACCACCTATCTGGGCTTGCCGCTGAAAAACCCGTTGATGCCAGGTGCATCGCCGATGGTTGACAAGCTCGACACCGTGCGCCGTCTTGAAGATGCCGGAGCTGCGGCGATTGTGATGCACTCGCTGTTTGAAGAGCAGATCACCAGCCAGCAACTCGCGGAGTTTGCCCACACCGAGTTTTCGGCGGATTCCTCGTCGGAGGCCAGTTCCTATTTCCCGCAGATGGCAGACTATGCGCTCGGGCCGGATAAATACCTCGAGCAAATCGCCAAAATCAAAGAGACGGTGGACATTCCCGTCATCGGCTCGCTCAATGGCATCAGCATCGGCGGTTGGACCGATCACGCCCGCCTTATCCAACAAGCCGGTGCCGATGCGCTTGAACTCAATGTCTATTACTTCGCCACCAATCCTAACGAATCAGGCACCGAGGTCGAGCAACGCACCCTCGACATCCTCGAGGCGGTCAAGGCCAGCGTGACCATTCCGGTGGCCGTCAAACTCTCGTCGTATTTTTCCTCGCCGGGACATTTTGCCAAACAGCTCGACGCCCGCGGTGCCGCCGGAGTGGTTATGTTCAACCGGTTTTATCAACCGGATATCAACATAGAAGAACTCGAAGCCACGCCTCACCTCGAACTGTCTAACTCGACGGAACTGCGCCAGCGCCTGCGCTGGATCGCCATCATCCACGGTCACATCAAGGCAAGTATCGCGTTGAGTGGCGGTGTTCACTCGTTCGAGGATATCATCAAGGGCATCATGGTTGGCGCCGACGTGGTCCAGGTCGTTTCCACATTGCTCAAACACGGGCCGGCGCACCTCGCTGGCCTGCTCGCCGAATTGAAACAATGGATGGAAGTCCATGAATACGAGTCGGTCGATCAGATGCGCGGCAGCATGAGTCTGAGCCATTGTCCGGACCCCTCGGTCTATGAGCGCGCCAACTATCTGCGCGTGCTGCAACTTTGGAAAATCTGAGTGTCGCCTGATGCATTCGTTTTCGCAAACCACCGGATACGCCATCGCGGCACTGGCTTGCCTCGCCCGGCGCGGCTCGGAGTCGATGATGGTGCGGGAAATCGCCGTATGCGCAGAGATGCCGTTCCCCTATCTATCCAAAGTGTTGAACCGGCTGTGCGAAGCGGGCATTGTTGAGAGCAAGCGCGGCTACAAGGGCGGGGTGAAACTCGCCCGGTTGCCTGAGCATATCTCATTGTTACAGATCAACGCTGCGGTGGAAAGCACGCGCACTCCGGCAGCCGGCGAGGCTTCCGTGGAAAACACCCGGCCTAACACATTTTGGGAGGCCTTCCATCAAACGTACCGCGCCCAGCTTGCCGCCATGACCTTGGCTGACGTGTTAGCCTATGAAAACTCACCCCGTACCTGACCCATGAACCATCCCTATCTGCCCATTCTCGTGTTCTTCGCCGTGGCCCTTGCCGTGCCGATTGGCGCCCTCGTCCTGGCCCGCGCATGGATGACGTTTTTCACTCCTATCAAACCAGGCGCGGAGAAAAACGCCCTCTATGAATGTGGTGTTAATCCGCTCTCCGACCGGCAGACGCGCTTCCACTCGAAGTACTATCTCTTCGGCCTGTTGTTCTTGTTGTTCGATGTGGAAACCGTGTTCTTGCTGCCATTCGCAGTCGCCTTCCTCGGGTTTAAATCCATCGGCTCCTTCATCGCCGCCATGATCTTCCTACTGCTCCTCGCCGAGGGCCTCGTCTGGGCCTGGAGCAAGGGCTTGCTCGACTGGCGTGCCCTCTCCAAACCCAGCGTTTAGCGAAAACGGGCCTGTCCGGCTCAAGGGCGATTGCCAGATCGTCTTCCGGCATCAAGGCAAAGCGATCCCGAATGACGTTGGGCACCCCAAACCGACCCATCAGATCAAGCGAGATTTGCGTGGCAGGACGAATCCCACTTCTCTGTGAAATTGTCTGTAGCTGACTTGACTTTTCGCGCTCCCGCTCGTGCGCTCTGCCCAACGAATCGTTCGGCTACGATGCGCAAAGCGGCAGCATCGCCTTTGACAAACAAGTGAGGGCGGATCGCTACAAGGCATATGAGTTTTTAAATTGCCTGCTGGATCTGGCCTACTGTTGGGCGCATGTGCGGCGGGATTTCATCGACGCGAGTCGCGACGACAAGGGCTGCCAATGAGCCGATAATTGGGTGGCGCGCATCGGCGGGAGTTATGCCATCAACGGTCGCAGCCACCGCCTAGCAGGGGTCTCGGATCACTGGGTACGCTTGCGGAATTTGTCGGCCATGCTGCCGCCATTGCTGCTCGCGCCGCTGCTAGAGTTTTTGGCCGGTGACGGATTTGAAGAAGCCGGTCTTTTAGCGAGAGCAGCCATTTTATCCCTCAATTTTTCCGCCTCAGTGGACTTTTCGGCGGCGACTGCAAGTAATGCGCTGTTCCTAGCCATAGGATGCGAGGGGTGCTCCGCGAGGTAATTACGGATTTTTCCGCTAAACACGGCCGCTGCCTCAAAGTCCCGGGTTTCAATCCGCAGCTGGCAGCATTTAAGGCCGAATTCCACGGCATCAGGATATTTTTCCCACGCCTTTCCTAACAAGATCGCAGCATCCTTCTTCTTGCCGGATTTCAACAAGGCCGCCGCCTGCTTGCCGGTCGCATTGAGCGCTTGGCGTTTAGCAATGTCTTCGCGCCAAGGCTGCGTCGCTGCCTTGGCGCCATCGCCTCCAAGACGGACCGCTTTGGCGAGGGCCACCTCGGCGTCGCTAAGTCTTCCCAGACTGACGAAATTGCGGGCGCGGAAAATCAGCAGTTCCCACCGGTCCGGAAACTGCGCGAGGAGCTTCTCCAAGGTCACCTCCATCAGCTTTGGCGGCGTGAGAGGAAATACCATTTCCAAGGAACGCATGGTGGCGGTGTAGGGGTCCTTGGCAGGTGGGGTGATCCAGCCATCTGCCTTTCGAGCGCAATACGTCATCTCCTTTAGCACCTTTTCTTTCAGTTCGCCAGGCGGCGCAGCTTCCAGCCAGGCGGCATACCATGCCGTTGCATCGTCCCAGCGCTTCTGTACCCGAAGCACCCTGCCTAGCGCGAGGCGCTCTGCCTCCGTCAGATCGGCACCTGTTTTTGCCTTGGCTTCCAGACCCTCTGACATTTTTCTGGCGGATTCTCCATTCGTCAATGTTGATGCAGACTCTCCTGCTGGAGAACTAGTGTGGGTGTTTTTTTTGGCGGCTGGCACGTCGCCGCCGATGCTGGCTGGCAATGAAGCCATAATCATCGCCACAGCGAGCAACAGCCCGCGAGTTGAAGCGCTGTCGGCTTTACTGTGAATGAAATCCTCGGTTTTCATGGCTTGTTCAGCTCATGATTCCAGTGCTGAAACTCGGCGAAATACTTAAACGCTTCATCACTTCTCCCTTGTGCTGCCAAATGGTTCGCTTGCGCACGCGCGGCATCCCTCTTAGCCTCCAAGTATTGACGAGTAACCAGCATATTCTTGTCTCCCTTCGATTCTTCAATTGCACGCATCGGACCATCCGGACTATACAAATGCCTTTCATCGTAGATGTTTAAACTGTCAGATCCGCGAGTCCAAATACGACTTCCACTAGCGACAGTGCCTTTGAGCTCCGCCCCGGCTCCAATGTCACCCGGAAGTTTCGCGGCAGCGCTCAATTGCAAATCGTATGACATATCGATGCTCCTATAGAAAGCGGGTTCCAACTCGGGATTTTCACTAGGAATCACTTTGTTTCCCTTAATCGTTCCATTGGCTTCGGCTGTCAGTGAAGCACTCCCTCCGGATAGCTTGAATTCTTTCTTCTCTTCTAACCCAATCCCGATGCTCGTCGCCGTGCTTGAGTCTTGATAATTCGCCTTCGCTGTTCCGTATGGGGTATCGATCTTGATGTTAGTCGCAGCCTGTCCGCTATCAGACGAGATGGATTTTTCGATGCCAATACCGCCACCTTTGAGCGTAATCGAGCCTTTACCAGTGGCATTACCGGTCGCGGGATCAACAGAAACATCTGTGGAAATCCCTACATGCCCATCCGCGAACTTTGGATTCACCTTCAGTCCCAAGGAATCCAGTGCTGCGGGCGAATCCGGCTGCGGGGCAATGCCAACAACCTGGCGGCGGATTTTTTTCCGTTAAAATGTTAGAAAAAAGTAGTGCTGGTTGATC